>NZ_VMLI01000031.1:0-30273 GCF_013276625.1 Streptococcus sp. 9903
AAATCCGTTTTAGACTAATTTCCACTTCGGTTAGGCGAGTGGAAGTTACTTTGAGAAGTTAGCGAAGAAAATTTTAGATTTTTAGTTACGTCATAATGTTTGATTTGTAGATAAAAAAAGAGTATAATAAATTAAGCCCATTTAAAATATGCTACGATATTTTAGGGAGAGGCTTTTTATTTGCCTTCTCAAAACATATTAACAGATAATCATTACAAAAGGAGTGTAGCAATGTTTAAGAATAAAGGCGTACATGCTCGTTCACAAGTGGAAAAATTTACACGTTATAGCATTCGTAAGGTTAGTTTTGGGGTAGCTAGTGTAGCTGTAGCTACAGGATTGTTTTTCTTAGGTGGGGGCAACGTTCAAGCGAATTCTCCAGTAGTTCCAGCTAGACCAGAAGTAGGTGCTGAAGGAGGAGTACAGGGAGAGAGTGAATCGCTCTCACTTTCAAAAGTGAATGACAATACACTAGCTAGTGAAAGTTCGACAGACTCAGAAATGGAACCGCCGGCATCAGTTCCAGAGGTGCCAGCAACTGTGGAACCACAACCAGAAACAGCAATTGAAGCGTCAGAAGTTACAAAGGTTGATACAAGCAAATTGGGAGTTGCTATTGCTCGTATGCAATCAGCTCTTGAAAAAGCAGGCGTATCTGAAAAGACTGCCGCAACCATCGAAAATGCTAAGGAAGAACTAGCTAAGACTCAAACCTTCCTATCAAATGAAAAAGTAACACAAGAAGAAGTAGATAAAGCTACGCGAGAATTAAAAAACAAAGCTTTCGTTATTGAAAGTATGCCAAAAGCAGAAAAGAAGGAAGCAAACAATAATCAAGACTCGCGTAATGGACAAGCGATTCCAGGAAAAGGGGAAAGTGGGTTTAGAGAGGCTACAGGTGCTCAAGAAACTCCGCTTGCAGATGTAGCAAGAGTATCAGATGATGAACTGACAAAAGCTAAACAAGAATTACAAGGTGAAATTACAAAACTTACGGCTAAAATCTCTACTGAGGAAGCAAAGGGAGAGGGTGAGATAGATAAAGAATTTGTTGAACTTTTGAACACGATTAAGACTAAGTCAGAAACTATTTATAACGTAGAAATAGCTAGTCTAACAACTGAAAAAGAAAAGCATGCTGCTCTCCAAAAGCTAAAAGCTCAAAAAGATACTCTTCGTTATTATCAATCAGGTAAAGTTGATTGGGGTGCACCAATCAATAATAATGCTGTTAGATTTGGGAATAATAATGAAACAGGTGTTTTTGCAAATTTAAAGGAAGGTTTTGGTGAACAGAACTTCTCTAGTGCTATTAGTAAACAAAAAGATAGTGGGGATCAACAATTAGGTCCGGATACTAATAGTCCGAATGTTGGTTCAGCTACATATCATTGGAAGGAACTAGAACTTACCAGAGAACAGGCAGCAGATGGCACCAAGCTAAATGGTTGGAAATTAACAAATAATACAGAAAAGGTGACTCTAGTAAAAGGAGAATCCCCTACCAATATCACCCCTAAACCTAACCAAACCTACACTCCGAAATCTGCTAAGCTATATAGCAATAATGATAAAGTAACAGCCACTGGTGGACAAAATAGACCTAATGCAGGTGGTGGTATGTTATCTGGGTTAATTTCTGCAGAGGACATGAAAAAAGTGGGATTAGGAAGGGTTGATAGAGACTATTACTTAGAGTTAGGGAAGAAAGGTAATGGAATTTATCGAGATGTGGATGTTAACCCTAACTCTCTGCTCTTTGTGAATGTTTTACATAATGGAGCTTATGGACCACTTGCTCTACCATCAGAAGGAGAAAATGTTAAATTAACAATAGTAGATGCTTATACTGGTCAAAAACTAACGGAATTGAAGCGTAAAAGTGGAAATTCACAAACGGAGTTTGAGCAAAATCCTGGCAGTGTCGGAAATGGTTGGCGAAATTTACTTCGTGCTGTCCATATCCCAGAGGGAACCACAAAAGTTCGTGTGATTGTTGAAGCAGGAAGTCCAGGACAAACCAACAAAACACTTGGCAATAACCCTATCGAAGATGGTTATATCATTGGAGGTATCGGGATTGCTACAGGTCCAGCCGTTAATATTTCAACTAATATCACTAGTGAAAAGAAATCTGGGAAATATGGGTTTACCGATGATGCTATATATGGTAAAAAACAAACAGGAACAATTGATTTAAACATACGAAACTTAGGTGGAGCATCTATCACTGAATTCCAAAGCACCTATCAAGTAACGATTAAAGTTCCAAAAGGTGTAGTATTGGGAACTTTAAATGCCAATGGGAAAACGTTAGATTTAAACCAAGCTAATGGACAGGCTGCTTATGAATTAAACAATACTTGGACAACTAATTTTAGATTTGATAAAAACAAGTCAGAACTAAGTTTTGGGATAAACTCTAAAAGAAGAGACATTTTAGCTGGAGATAGACGTTCAAAAGACTTTATTGTTAAAATTCCATTTGAAACAACAGCAGATTATGTGGGTAGTTCTACCTTTGAAGTTTCAGGTCAAAATGGATTTCCAGGAGATGATACTTTGGGAAATGTTCTCCATAAATACGGAAATAATGATTCCAATTTTTATGATGTTCCAGAAAATGTCAATGCTCCAAGTCTTAAATATTCAAATGAACCGAACTACAAATATAAAAAGACCTTGTATATCGATTCATTTACTGATGTTGATAACATCACTGTTCCAGTCGGAACTAGTTTAGATAAGATCAAGGAGCTATCTAAATTAAAAGCGAAAGAAAAGATTGAATCAGAAGAATACAAGAGAAAACTGGATGAAACTAATGCTACGGCTACTCTAGATGATCAAGGAATGTCTACGGGAGTTGTTGCTACTGACGTAGCGAAAGAGAATGCCGGTGTTATAAAAGTGCCAGTAGTTCATAGTCGAGATGGAAAAAATTATAAAAATACTGTAGATATAGAAGTAAATGTAGTGAAATCAACTACCAATAAGTTAGTAGTATTCGAAGGAGACAAGATTACTGATGACCAAGTGAAATCTTCTGTTACATCAGCAACAATTAATACTAAAACTGGAGTGGTGAATAATCCTAATGAAGCAGATGTGATTAATACAACAGGAAAAGCTGGGGAAGCAGGACTTAAGATTCCTACAACTATCACACATGAAATAAATGGAACAAACATTAATGAAACTGTTGAAGTCCCAGTAACTGTCTTACCAAAAGCAACTGGTGAAGTAGAAGTACACAAAGGAGCCTCAGTAGATAAAGTAAAAGAAGTTGCTAAAACAAAAGCGACAGAAGTAGCAACATCAGCTGATTTCAAAGCTAAATTACCAGAAGGTTTTAAAGATGTAGTGGTTGGTGAGATTACAGAAAAAGTTTTAGCAACAATGACTGCAGAAAAAGGAACAAAAAGAGGGACAGTAAAAGTTCCAGTAACTTACACAGTAGATGGCGTTGAATATACAAAAGATGCTGAAATTACTGTAAACGTTAAAGGTTCTGAAACTAAATCTGTCTACGTTGTAGAAGGTCAAAAACTAGATCCAGCTAAAGTAAAAGAAGCAGTTACACCAGGTAAAGGTGGAACAGTACAAGATCCAACGGATGCGAATTTACCAGATACAACAGGAAAAGTTGGAGCAACAGACGTAGTAGTACCAACTACAGTTAAATATTCAACTGGAGATGAAACTGTAAATGTCCCTGTAACAGTATTACCAAAACCAGCACCAAAAGGGGTTACGGTCTTAAACGGTACACCAAATGAAACTTTAATTGATGCGATTCGAGCAAACGTAAAAAAAGCAATAGATGGCTTGACAAATGTTCCTGAAGGTGTAACTCCATTTGTAACGAACGATGCTATTGTCACTCCAAAAACTGATAAAAATGGACAACAAACTCCAGCTACTGTTACAGTTAAATACAGAGATAATAGTGGAAAAGTTATTGATGATATTTCAGTTAACGTTGATGTTCCAATCAATGTAGTTGGTTCAACTCCAACATCTAAAGTTGTATTTGAAGGAGATGAATTAACTACCAAGGATATAACTGACGCTGTCACTCCAGGGGAAAATGGAACGAAAGGTGTGCCCAAAGATTTAGCAAAAGATATTACAGCTAAACCAGGTGTGAAAGAAGTCACAGTTCCGGTTACTTACACAGATCAAAATGGAGCAACTTTAACAGAACCAGTAAAAGTCAAAGTAATAGTTTTACCAAAATCAACACCAAAAGGAATTTTTGTTGCTAAAGATAGCGACAAGGAAAAAGCAAAAGAAAAAGTTCTTGCTAAGGCGAAAGAAGCTATTGTAGATGGTACTTTCAAAGGAAAACTTCCAGGAAATGTTACGAATGTAAGTATTGATGAGAATGTGGCAAGTCCAGATTTATCAGATGATACTGATGTAACTGTTACTGTGAAGTACACTGTTGATAGGGAAGAAAAAACAACGGTTGTTAAAGTTCCAGTAACTGTTGTAGAGGGAGTTCCTCAAATCGTTCCAGTGGATGAAAACAATAAACAACCAAATCCAGAAAACAGTATTGATAAAACAGAATATCCAGATGATTCAACATTTGAATATGATCCAAAAACTCCAGTGAATACCACAATGCCTGGTGATTATACAGTCAATGTCATTGTAAAAGATAAAGAGGGTAATCCTATTGCAGAAGTCCCAGCAACTGTACGTGTTGTAGAAAGCTATCCACAATTTGTGCCAGTAGACAAGGATAAAAAACAACCAGCTGTTGAAGGAAGTATTGATCCTAAAGCCTTCCCTAAAGATACAGAGTTTACTTATGAAACTCCTGTAGATACAACAAGACCAGGCGAAAAAGATGTGGTAGTTGTAGCGAAGATTGGCGATGAAGTTATTGCAAAAGTCCCAGCAAAAGTGATGGTCGTTGAACCTAAGACACAATACGTAGTAGCAGATCCAAGTAAACCGCAACCAGATGCTTCTAAGAGTATTGATCCAGAACAATACCCAGATGGAATAACATTTGAGTACAAGACACCTGTAGACACAACAACGCCGGGCGAAAAAGATGTGGTTGTCGTTGCGAAAGATGGAGATGATACACTTGTTGAAGTTCCAACAAAAGTGAAAGTTGTACAAGGTTACCCACAAATCGTTCCAGTTGATGAAGGTAAAAAACAACCATCACCTGAAGATAGTATTGATACGGATGATTATCCAAAAGATGCAACATTTGAGTACAAAGAAGAAGTAGATACAACTACACCAGGTGATAAGAAAGTTACTGTTGTTGTGAAACAAGGGGATAAGGTATTAGTTGAAGTACCATCTACAGTACGTGTAGTAGAAAGTTATCCTAAATATGTACCAGTAGATCCAGCTAAGAAACAGCCAGATCCAAAAGAAAACATTAATCCAAATGATTTCCCAACTGGAACAACATTTGAATATAAAGATAACACTCCAGTAGATACAACAACACCAGGTGAGAAACCTGTAACAGTAGTAGCTAAGTTGAATGGACAACCAATTACAGAAATTCCAGCGACAATTGTAGTAGTAGAACCGAAGATACAATATGTGCCAGTTGATAAATCAAACAAACAACCAGATGCATCTAAGAGTATTGATCCTGAACAATATCCAGATGAAATTACATTTGGATATAAGACTCCAGTGGACACAACAACGCCAGGCGAAAAAGATGTAGTCGTTGTTGCCAAAGATGGAGATGACACACTTGTTGAAGTACCAGCTAAGGTTAAAGTAGTAGAAGGAAAAGAACAATTAATTCCTATTAATGCTACAGGTGAAAATCAACCAAAACCGAAAGATAGTATCACACCAAGTGACTATCCAGAAGGGTCAACGTTTGAATACAAAGTTCCAGAAGGACAAACAACTCCATATGATGGAACAACTCCAGGGGATAAACCAGTTACAGTTGTAGTAAAAGATAAAAATGGTAATGTATTAGTAGAAGTTCCAGCAACCATTAAAGTAGTGGAAGCTAAACCAAAACCAATCGAAACCCCAGTGACGAATACACCTTTAACAAAAGAGGATATTTCTAAATATGTTAAAGTTCCTGCAGAAGGCAGGGTAACGAATGTTGAGAACATTCCAGACTTAACAACTCCAGGTAAGAAAGATCCAGTTAAAGTAACGGTAGAATTACCAAATAGGAAAGTAATTACAGTGGAAGTCCCAGTGAACGTAACACCAGTGAAGGAAATTGAAACTCCGGTTACGAAGACTCCATTAACATCAGAGGATTACACTAAAGGCATCAAGATTCCTGCAGAAGGCAAGGTAACGAATGTTGAGAACATTCCAGACTTAACAACACCAGGTAAGAAAGATCCAGTTAAAGTCACTGTGGAATTACCAAATGGCAAAGTAGTTACGGTAGAAGTACCGGTTAATGTAACACCAATCACTCCAATTGAAACACCAGTTACAAAAGATAAATTGACTCCAGAGGATGTATTAAAACAAATTAAAGTACCAGACGGAGCAACAGTTAAGGTAGGAGATCTTCCAGACTTAACAACACCAGGTAAGAAAGATCCAGTAAAAGTAACGATTACATTACCAAATGACAAAGTAGTTACGGTAGAAGTACCAGTGAATGTAACACCTATTGAAGATATTGTTAAAAAACAAGGTGATCCAATTACTGCTGAGGATGTTGAAAAACACATTCCAAAAGGAGTAAAAGTTATCTCAATTGGAGATAAACCTACAACAGATGTTCCAGGTGAAAGACCAAGTATTCCAGTTGTAGTTGAATTGCCAAATGGAATTCGAGTAACGATGAATATCCCAGTAATCGTAACGCCGAAAGTAACACCTGTAGTAGTTTCAGTAGGAACGCCTGTAACGTCAGAAGATGTTAAGAAACATATCGAATTGCCAAAAGGATGGACTGTAACAAAAGTGGGCGAAATTCCAACGACTACAACACCAGGAACAAAACCAGTTGTTTCAGTGGAAATTGAATTACCAGATGGACGTAAGATTACAGTCGACGTACCGGTAATCGTAACACCAACTGTAAGACAAATTGTTGTACCACAAGGAACTCCAATCACACCAGATGATGTAAAAGGTCATATTGATTTACCAAAAGAGCCAGGATGGGAAATTGTAGAAGTAGGAGAAATCCCAACAACAATTCCAGCTGGAGTAAAACCAAGCGTTAAAGTGAAAATTAAAGTTCCAACTGGTGAGATAATTGAAGTAGATGTACCAGTCATCGTAACACCAAAAGTAACGCCTATTGTAGTAGAAGTGGGAACACCAATTACTGAAGAAGATGTTAAGAAGAAAGTAGATCTACCAGAAGGTTGGGAAATTGTAGAAGTAGGAGAAATTCCAACAACTGAAACACCTGTAGTAAAACCAGTGGTTAAAGTGAAAGTAAAATTACCGGATGGTCGTATTATTACAGTCGACGTACCAGTAACAGTAACACCTAAATCACAAAATGGTGGAGGAGTCATTGCACAAAATGGTGATTCAACAGTTCAAATTGTAACGGAATACCTAGATGAAAATGGTAACCGAATTACTTCAGATAAAGAAGGAAAACACAATCCGATAGAGTTGGAAGGATATGAATATAGTCATTCGACAACGGATGCTAAAGGAAATACCCTACATCACTATCAGAAAGTGACAAACCCAATCAATCAAGAGCAACCAAGCTCTCCAGTGACTCCTACAAGTCCAGAAAAACCAGTAGCTACTCCAGTTCAGACAAGTTCTACAGATTCTAAACCAGTAGCTGAAACAACCGTATCCAATGATAAGAAGGAATTGCCAAATACTGGTACAGAGGATAAGGCTGGTTTAGCTAGTCTTGGACTTCTTGGAATGTTGAGTGCATTCGGACTTCTTTCTCGTAAGAAAAAAGAAGACTAAAAACTCATAGTTTTTGAGAAGATGATTCGTCATCTTCTTTTTTTATTTTAGTGTTTTTACTTGCGTAAAAAAATATTTTCTAGTATAATAGTTTATTGTGAGCGAACCTCACTTACCCCTTGCAAAGTCTTGGGGTCATTAGACCAAAAGGAGGAACATATCAATGGCTAAATACGAAATTCTTTATATCATTCGTCCAAACATTGAAGAAGAAGCTAAAAACGCTTTGGTAGCACGTTTTGACTCTATTTTGACTGACAACGGTGCAACTGTTGTTGAATCAAAAACTTGGGAAAAACGTCGTCTTGCATACGAAATCCAAGATTTCCGTGAAGGACTTTACCACATCGTTAACGTTGAAGCAAACGACGATGCAGCTCTTAAAGAGTTTGACCGTCTTTCAAAAATCAACGCTGACATTCTTCGTCACATGATCGTCAAAATTGACGCGTAAGAAGGTAAACTATGATTAACAATGTTGTACTTGTAGGGCGTATGACACGTGACGCTGAGTTGCGTTATACCCCATCAAATGTAGCAGTTGCGACTTTTACTCTTGCAGTAAACCGTACATTTAAGAGTCAAAATGGCGAACGTGAGGCTGATTTTATCAATGTCGTTATGTGGCGCCAACAGGCTGAGAACCTTGCTAATTGGGCTAAAAAAGGCTCACTTATCGGGGTGACAGGTCGTATCCAGACTCGTAGTTACGATAACCAGCAAGGACAACGTGTCTACGTGACAGAGGTCGTGGCTGAGAATTTCCAAATGTTGGAAAGCCGTAGTGTGCGTGAAGGTCATACAGGTGGAGCTTACTCTGCCCCAACTGCAAACTATTCAGCACCTACAAATTCAGTACCAGACTTTTCACGTGATGAAAATCCATTTGGAGCAACAAATCCATTGGATATTTCAGATGATGATTTACCATTCTAATGGACAACTAAAATTATAAAGGAGAAAAAACATGGCTCAACAACGTCGTGGCGGATTCAAACGCCGTAAAAAAGTTGATTACATCGCAGCAAACAAAATTGAATATGTTGATTACAAAGATACTGAGCTTCTTAGCCGTTTCGTTTCAGAACGTGGGAAAATCCTTCCTCGTCGTGTAACAGGAACTTCAGCTAAAAACCAACGTAAAGTAACAACAGCTATCAAACGCGCTCGCGTAATGGCTTTGATGCCTTTCGTAAACGAAGATTAAAAAAAAGACCCCGACGGGTCTTTTTTTCAGGTCCGGGTGGATCTCTTTTTCACGAGCCTTGAAATGAGAATGCGAGTTGGGGTCCACTGGACCTCTTTTTTCACGAGATAGTTTTTTCTGATCTTGGCGTGCTATAATGGTAATAGAAAGAGTAAAGGTGGGTAAGTCAAAGATGAATTGTACGATTAGAAATATGATTAAGTCTGATATTGAATCCTTATCTCATGGATTTATCAATCAAGGTTGGCCTGGTAGAGAGGAAATTTTGGCTAGATATTTTCTGGAACAGGAAAGTGGGGAGAGAGAAGTCTTAGTTGCAGAGATTGATGGTGCTGTAGCGGGTTACGTTACCATTTTGCCCTCTGCTAAACATGGTCCTTTTGCAGAAGTCTATCCAGAATTATCAGATTTTAATGTGTTTGAGCCTTTTCGAAATCAAGGGATTGGGAGTCAACTGCTAGAAGAAGCAGAAAAACGAGTCAAGTTTGTTTCGAGTAAGGTCACTCTTGGTGTAGGTTTACACTTAGGCTATGGCCCTGCCCAGAGATTGTATATCAGACGGGGCTACATTCCAGATGGGACAGGTGTCTGGTATCGAAATCAACCCTTGGAAATGAATGCTACTATTCAAAATAATGATGATTTAGTTCTGTACTTATCCAAGAAGTTCGAATAAGAGATAGCGAATTTCTTTGAAAATAGGGGATTTAGCTACTTTATGGTATAATGGAAAGAGTTAGATTGAAAGAGGTAGTGAGATGGATGCCAAATTAAGATATAAGGCAAAGAAGATCAAGATTGTCTTTTTTGATATTGATGATACCTTGCGAAATTCCAAGACTGGTTTTATTCCGTCTTCAATCCCAGCTGTTTTTAAGCAATTACGTGAGAAAGGAATTTTGACAGGTATTGCTTCTGGACGGGGGATTTTTGGTGTCGTGCCAGAAATTCGTGAACTCAAGCCTGACTTTTTTGTGACCTTGAATGGGGCCTATATTGAAGATAAAAAAGGCCAGATCATTTATCAACATAAGATTGAGAAATCAGATGTTGAGGAGTATATTTCTTGGGCCAAGCAAGAGGGAATTGAGTATGGTTTGGTTGGGAGTCATGATGCCAAGTTGTCGACTCGCACCGATATGATTAGTGAAGCTATCAATCCAATTTACCCCGATTTGGATGTGGATCCAGATTTCCATGAAAAAGAAGATATTTATCAGATGTGGACTTTTGAAGATAAAGGAGATGACTTGCACTTGCCTGACAGTCTCTTAGACAAACTTCGCATGGTTCGTTGGCATGAGCATTCGTCTGATATTGTGCCGATTTCAGGCTCCAAAGCGACGGGTGTGGAAAAGGTTGTGGAACACCTTGGCTTGAAACCAGACAATGTCATGGTTTTTGGAGATGGGCTGAATGACTTGGAACTCTTTGATTATGCTGGAATCAGCGTTGCAATGGGAATTTCTCATGATAACATCAAAGAAAAAGCAGATTATATTACAAAAACATTAGAAGAAGATGGCATTTTTGATGCCTTAGAAGGATTTGGTATGGTAGAAAAAGAATTGCATTTTCCACAAGTAGACATTGAAACAGTAGAAGGTCCTATCGCGACTATTAAGACCAATCACGGAGACTTGCGTATCAAGCTTTTCCCTGAACATGCTCCTAAAACAGTAGCTAACTTTGTTGCACTTTCAAAAGATGGCTACTATGATGGAGTCATTTTCCATCGTATTATCAAGGACTTTATGATCCAAGGTGGAGACCCAACTGGAACTGGTATGGGTGGCGAGTCAATCTACGGCGAATCATTTGAGGATGAATTCTCAGAAGAACTTTACAATATTCGCGGTGCTCTTTCCATGGCCAATGCTGGTCCAAATACCAACGGCAGCCAGTTCTTTATCGTCCAAAATCAACACCTGCCATACTCTAAGAAAGAAATTGCTCGTGGTGGTTGGCCAGAACCGATTGCAGAAATCTATGCTAACCAAGGTGGGACACCTCACCTAGACCGTCGTCATACTGTTTTTGGTCAGCTAGCTGATGAAGCTTCTTACGCTGTCTTGGATGCCATTGCTGCTGTTGAGACAGGAGCTATGGACAAGCCAGTTGAAGATGTTGTGATTGAAACAATTGAAATCGAGGACTAAGATGAAAATCGGTGATAAGCTAAAGGGGCGTATTACAGGGATTCAGCCCTACGGTGCCTTTGTTGAGCTAGAGACGGGTGATACGGGGCTGATTCACATTTCAGAGATTCGAACAGGATTTATTGAAAATATTCATGACGCCTTGAAAGTCGATGAAGAGGTTCAGGTTCAGGTAGTAGATTTAGATGAATTTACAGGGAAAGCCAGTCTTTCTATCCGCACTTTGGAGGAAGAAAAGCACCAGTTTCCGAGACGGAGACGCTTTTCAAGCGACCGCTTTAACTACGGCTTTGCGCCCTTTCGACGAATGCTACCAATCTGGACTAGAGAAGCCCTGCACCATTTAAAAAAGAAGAAGTAGTTTAGAGTTTTATATTTTTTGTAATGTTAATATAAATCTGCTATAATAGAACCATGGAAGAAGAACAATTATTAAAATCAGGGGAGCGCATTAACCAGCTCTTTTCGACAGATATTAAAATCATTCAAAATAGAGAGGTTTTTAGCTATTCGGTGGATAGTGTTCTCTTGTCACGTTTTCCACGTTTTCCTAAAAAGGGCTTGATAGTGGATTTCTGCGCTGGAAATGGAGCAGTTGGGCTATTTGCTAGCACTCGGACTCAGGCACAGATTTTGGCTGTTGAGATTCAGGAGCGTTTGGCAGATATGGCTGAACGCTCTGTCCGTTTGAATGGATTAGAGGAGCAGATGCAGGTCATCTGTGATGATTTGAAAAATATGCCTGCTTACATCCAGGGAAGTAAGGTGGATATGATTTTGTGTAATCCGCCCTATTTCAAGGTGGATCCTCATTCCAACTTAAATGAGAGTGAACATTATCTCTTGGCGCGCCATGAAATCACGACCAATTTGCAGGAAATCTGTCGTAGTGCCCAGAGTATTCTCAAGTCTAATGGACGGTTGGCCATGGTTCATCGTCCTGACCGACTCTTGGACATTCTGGATATGTTGCAACGACATAATCTAGCACCTAAGCGCCTGCAGTTTGTTTATCCAAAGAGGGAAAAGGAAGCCAATATGCTTTTGATTGAGGCTATCAAGGATGGCTCGACAAGTGGCTTTAAGGTCTTGCCACCTCTCATTGTGCACAATGATGATGGTTCTTATACGCCTGAACTCGAAGAGATTTATTATGGATCATAAGGCTTATATGTATGTGCTGGAGTGCTGTGATGGCTCCTACTATACGGGTTATACTACTGACGTGAGAAAACGCCTCGCGGTCCACAATAGTGGGAAGGGAGCCAAATACACACGAGCCCGCTTGCCAGTCAAACTTATCTATGCTCAAGGTTTTGCCAGTAAGGAAGAAGCCATGTCAGCTGAAGCCCTTCTCAAGCGTAAGAAACGACCACAGAAGGAGCAATTTTTATCTGAAAATCAAGATAGAAATTTGCTCATACTCAATGAAAATCAAAGAGCAAACTAGGAAGCTAGCCGTAGGTTGCTCAAAGCACTGCTTTGAGGTTGNNCATATATAATCCAAGGCGAAGCTGACGTGGTTTGAAGAGATTTTCGAAGAATATCAGTTATTTTGAAGAATTGTGAGGAGTCCTTTGACTCCTCTTACTTTTGTCAAAAAGCGAAAAAAATGCTACAATAAAGAGAATAAACAAAATGAGGTATTATCATGTCTAAGATTCTAGTATTTGGTCACCAAAATCCAGACTCAGATGCCATCGGGTCATCTGTAGCCTTTGCCTACCTTGCAAAAGAAGCTTACGGTTTGGATACGGAAGCTGTTGCCCTTGGAACTCCAAATGAAGAAACAGCCTTTGTCTTGAACTATTTTGGTGTGGAAGCGCCGCGTGTTATCACTTCTGCCAAAGCAGAAGGTGCAGAGCAAGTTATCCTGACTGACCACAATGAATTCCAACAATCTGTATCAGATATCGCTGAAGTAGAAGTTTATGGTGTTGTAGACCACCACCGTGTGGCTAACTTTGAAACTGCAAGCCCACTTTACATGCGTTTGGAGCCAGTTGGGTCAGCTTCTTCAATCGTTTACCGTATGTTCAAAGAACACGGTGTAGCTGTTCCTAAAGAGATTGCTGGTTTGATGCTTTCAGGTTTGATTTCAGATACCCTTCTTTTGAAATCACCAACAACACACCCAACAGATAAAGTCATTGCTCCTGAATTGGCTGAATTAGCTGGTGTCAACTTGGAAGAATATGGTTTGGCTATGTTGAAAGCTGGTACCAACTTGGCTAGTAAATCTGCTGAAGAATTGATTGACATCGATGCTAAGACATTTGAATTGAACGGAAATAATGTCCGTGTTGCCCAAGTGAACACAGTTGACATCGCTGAAGTTTTGGAACGCCAAGCAGAAATTGAAGCTGCAATGCAAGCTGCTAACGCAGCAAACGGCTACTCTGACTTTGTCTTGATGATTACAGATATCGTCAACTCAAACTCAGAAATCTTGGCTCTTGGTGCCAATATAGGCAAGGTCGAAGCAGCTTTCAACTTCAAACTTGAAAACAACCATGCCTTCCTTGCAGGTGCTGTTTCACGTAAGAAACAAGTGGTACCTCAATTGACTGAAAGTTTTAATGCCTAAGACTTTGGGTGTCAGTTCAAAATAGGAAAGTTTAGTTTGAATTATATCGAAAGGAGTTTCGGCTCCTTTTTTTCTAGGAGTGAAGCATGTTAGCAAATGGCGATTTGATTTTTGTGAGAGATGAGTCAGATACGGGGCAGGCTATCCAGACTTCCACAGGCAACTATAGCCATGTTGCGATTTGTTTGGATGGGATGATTTACCACGCTAGTGGACAGGCTGGTGTAGTCTGTCAAGAACCAGCAGACTTCTTTGAGTCCAATCACTTGTACGACATCTATGTTTACCCAGAACTAGACATCCAGTCTGTCAAGGAAAGAGCTTGTAAACATCTAGGGGCACCCTACAATGCTTCTTTCTATCCAGATGGACATGGTTTCTACTGTTCCCAGTATATGGCAGAAATTCTCCCGATTTTTGAAACTATTCCCATGAAATTTGGAGATGGGGAGCAGGAGATTAGTGATTTTTGGAGAGAATATTACAGAGAACTAGGTTTGCCTGTTCCTCTAAACCAAGCTGGGACCAATCCTAGTCAGTTGGCAGCATCGCCTCTGTTAGAATGTAAAGAAAGGAATCTTCATGATTCAGATTTTTAATCCCTCTCGTTTGACGAGACAGCCATTTTTTGGAGAATTGATCCGCTATCTGGACCAGCATGATGATGTGATTCTACGAGAAATCAAGGCTCAATTTCCAGATGTAGCAGTTGATAAACTTATGGAAGAGTATATAAAGGCTGGCTTGATTCTACGGGAAAATAAGCGTTATTACCTCAATCTTCCTATGCTTAAAACACTCGATAGTCTCGAACTGGACCAAGAGATTTTTGTCAGCGAAGACAGTCCGATCTATCAAGCCTTGTTGGAGCAGAGTTTTGAGACAGAATTGCGCAATCAAACAAATGCGGCTATTTTAGTTGAAAAGACGGACTTTGCGCGAACAAAAATGACCCTGTCCAATTATTTCTACAAGGTCAAAAATCAGTATCCTTTGACAGAAAAACAGCAGGAACTTTATGCTATTTTGGGAGATGTCAATCCTGAGTATGCTCTCAAATATATGACGACTTTTTTGTTGAAATTCCTCAAAAAAGACCAGCTTATGCAGAAACGCCGAGACATCTTTGTGGACAGTTTGGTTGTCCTAGGTTATATAGTCCAAAATGAAGATGGAAAGTATGAGTTGGCTGTCGATTTTGACAAGGAGAGATTAACTTTCTATTTAGTGTGATTGCTTTTTCTGAGCACATTGTTTGACTTTATCTATCGATAAGTTTATACTAATGTAACCGATAACACATATCGGAATAAACTAAAGGAGACAATCATATGTCACTTGAAAACAAATTGGAACAAGCAACAGGCGCTGTCAAAGAAGGTTTTGGTAAAGTTACTGGAGACAGCAAGACAGAACTTGAAGGAGCTGTAGAAAAAACAGTTGCTAAGGCAAAAGACGTTGTAGAAGATGCGAAAGGTGCTGTAGAAGGTGCCGTTGAAGGTTTGAAAAACGCTTTTAAATAAAAATAGAAAAAATCAAGGGTTTCGTTTCCCTTGATTTTTTTACAATCCTTATAAATAATTTTCTGCGACGGCTGCATCTCCTGGATAGGCTTCTTTCTTGCCTTGGACGATTTGGTAGCAGTCGGCTCCCTTACCAGCGATAATGACTGCATCTAATTCTTGGCTTGTAATAGCCATAGCTGCTTTGATGGCTTCTTGGCGATCCGCAATCTTTTCAACAGGATGGCTAATATAGCCACTAATTTCATCCGCAATGGCCATTGGATCTTCATAGTTGGGGTCATCAGCAGTCAGAAAGATTTGAATCTCAGGGTGTTGATTAAGGAGGAGGCCAAAGTCCTTACGACGGCTTTCTCCCTTGTTTCCTGTCGAACCCAGAACCAGTGCAATATTTCCAGTTTGATGAGTTTCTACGACGTTTATTAGTTTTTTCAGACTGTCCCCATTGTGGGCATAGTCGATGAAGACCTTGGCGCCATTTTTCTGAGTCAGGACTTCCATACGACCAGGGACGCGAGTTGCAGCGATTCCTTTTTTGATGTCCTCAAGACTTGCTCCCAGACGGAGACAGGCAAGTCCAGCAGCGACTGCATTTTCTTGGTTGAAGTGGCCAATCAGTTGAATATCATAATCACCAGACATTTTCCCTCTAGCTGAAAAGCTAAAGGCTTTAGAATTCTCGATTTGGTTACTTGACTGGCTACCATAGAAATCATGGTCTTGATTTTCTACCTGTTCTTTTAAGACTGAGAAGTGGTCCATGTCACTGTTAATGATGACTGCTCGGCTATTTTCCATCAAGAGACGTTTGTGGTAGAAATAGTCTTCAAAGCTAGGGTGTTCAATCGGACCGATATGGTCTGGGCTGATATTGAGGAAAACTCCCACATCAAAGGTTAGACCATAGACACGTTTGACCAGATAGGCTTGACTGGAGACTTCCATGATGAGGTGGGTGCGGTCATTTTGCACAGCTTGATGCATCATATCAAAGAGGTCAATACTTTCAGGGGTTGTCAATGCAGACTTAAAGAAAGTCGTGCCATCTAAAGTTGTATTCATAGTCGAGAGCATAGCAGGTCGATGCCCTTGAGATAAGATGTTATAGGCGAAATAGGCTGCTGTTGTCTTACCCTTAGTACCAGTAAAGGCAAGGAGTTTGAGTTTTTTCTGTGGATTGCCATAAAATTCCATAGCAATCAGACTCATGGCTTTCTTAATGTCGTTCACGATAATGGCAGGAATACCAACCTCATAGTCCTTTTCAGCTACATACCAACCGAGTCCTTGAGAGATTGCTGAAAGCAGAAATTCCTTCTTAAAGGCAGCACCCTTGACGAAAAAGAGGCTCTTTTCTTTGGCCTTGCGGCTGTCGTAGCTGATGCTATCAAAAACAACTTCGCTGTAGTTGTAGTGATAATGTCCTTGGTCGATAATCTCGCGGAAGAGACCATCTTTCTTTAATATATCTAATACGGTTTCAATCTTAATCATACTTTCTATTGTAAACCGAAAGTCGCAAATTTACAAGTAACAAGGAAAAGTTTATAATGGAAGATAAGGAGTTTTTCCTAGTTATCAAAATTGAATGAGGAATCTATGTCGCACGAAAACAATCACCAGCAAGCCCAGATGTTACGGGGGACTGCTTGGCTAACGGCTAGTAACTTTATCAGTCGCCTACTCGGGGCTATTTACATCATCCCATGGTATATCTGGATGGGTTCTTATGCAGCTACGGCCAATGGTCTCTTTACAATGGGCTACAATATCTATGCCTGGTTCTTGCTGGTTTCAACAGCAGGTATTCCGGTTGCAGTGGCTAAGCAAGTTGCTAAATACAATACCATGCGAGAAGAAGAGCATAGCTTTGCCCTGATTCGGAGCTTTTTAGGCTTTATGACAGGACTAGGCCTCGTTTTTGCCCTAATCTTGTATGTCTTTGCTCCTTGGCTAGCAGACTTGTCTGGTGTGGGCAAAGATTTGATCCCAATCATGCAAAGCTTGGCTTGGGGAGTCTTGATTTTCCCATCTATGAGTGTTATCCGAGGATTTTTCCAAGGGATGAATAATCTAAAACCTTATGCCATGAGCCAAATTGCTGAGCAGGTCATTCGTGTTATCTGGATGCTCTTAGCAACCTTTATCATTATGAAGCTCGGTTCAGGAAATTACCTAGCAGCCGTTACCCAATCGACCTTTGCGGCCTTTGTCGGTATGGTAGCCAGTTTTGCAGTTTTGATTTATTTCCTTGCTCAAGAAGGTTTACTCAAAAGAGTCTTTGAAACACGAGATAAGATTGATAGCAAACACCTGTTAATGGATACGATTAAGGAAGCTATTCCTTTTATCTTGACTGGTTCGGCTATTCAGCTTTTCCAAATCTTGGACCAAAATACCTTTATCAATAGCATGAAGTGGTTTAGCAACTACAGTAATGAAGACTTAATTATCATGTTTTCTTATTTCTCAGCCAATCCTAATAAAATCACGATGATTTTGATTTCTGTAGGGGTTTCTATTGGGAGTGTCGGTTTGCCACTTTTGACGGAAAACTATGTCAAGGGGGACTTGAAGGCAGCTTCTCGTCTCGTTCAGGACAGCATTACCATGCTTTTTGTATTCCTGCTACCAGCAACGGTTGGAGTGGTTATGGTAGGAGAACCTCTTTATACAGTTTTCTATGGCAAGCCAGATAGTTTGGCCATGGGCTTGTTTGTCTTTGCAGTTTTGCAGTCTATTATTTTAGGATTGTACATGGTCTTGTCCCCAATGCTTCAGGCTATGTTCCGCAACCGCAAGGCCGTTCTCTATTTTATCTATGGTTCCATTGCCAAGCTGGTTTTACAATTACCAACCATCGCCCTCTTCCACAGTTATGGTCCCTTGATTTCAACAACCATCGCTCTCATCATTCCTAACGTCTTGATGTATCGGGATATTTGTAAGGTAACAGGTGTCAAGCGCAAGGTGATTTTGAAGCGAACCATTTTAATCAGTTTGCTGACCCTAGTCATGTTTCTGTTAATAGGAACCATCCAGTGGCTGTTAGGATTTGTCTTCCAACCAAGTGGTCGTTTGTGGAGTTTCCTTTATGTAGCCCTTGTCGGTACCATGGGTGGAGGAGTATACGGAGTCATGAGTCTCCGTACTCGTTTATTGGATAAGGTGATTGGAAAATCTCAAGCAGATCGCCTGCGAGTAAAATTTAAGCTTTCGTAAGATAGCATTTATAAATAAAAGGAATAAGTTGAACAATCTTTTAGGAGAACTTGAAACTTATTCCTTTTTTAGCGTCAAAATAGCTAAAATTATCTTTTGAAAGTAGAAGATGAGGTCTTTTTCGATTTTTTTGGGAAAATAATTGACTAAACAAACTAAACGTTGTATAATAAAACAAATATTTAAAGCAGGAGGTTCTGGAAATGAAAAAGTCTAAGAGCAAATATCTAACCTTGGCAGGTCTTGTCCTGGGTACAGGAATTTTATTGAGCGCGTGTGGAAATTCTAGCACAGGATCAAAAACCTATAACTATGTTTATTCAAGTGATCCATCTAGTTTGAACTATCTAGCAGAAAACCGTGCAACAACCAATGATATTGTGACCAATCTGGTAGATGGTCTCATGGAAAATGACCAATACGGGAACTATGTGCCATCCTTGGCAGAGGATTGGAGTGTTTCTAAGGACGGTTTGACCTATACCTATAAACTGCGGAAAGATGCTAAATGGTATACTGCAGATGGAGAGGAATATGCTCCTGTAACTGCCCAAGATTTTGTAACTGGTTTGAAATATGCGGCTGATAAAAAATCAGAAGCCTTGTACTTAGTGCAAGAATCCGTTGCAGGTTTAGATGACTATATCACTGGTAAAACAACAGACTTTTCAACTGTCGGAGTTAAGGCTCTAGATGACCAAACCGTTCAATATACTTTGACACGACCAGAATCTTACTGGAACTCAAAAACAACTTCAACCATTCTCTTCCCAGTCAATGCAGATTTCTTGAAATCAAAAGGGGATGATTTTGGCAAGGTAGACCCATCTAGCATTTTGTATAATGGACCTTTCTTGATGAAATCCTTTGTTTCAAAATCTGTCATCGAATACAAGAAAAACCCTAACTACTGGGATGCTAAGAATGTTTTTGTAGATGATGTGAAATTGGCCTATTATGATGGTAGTGACCAAGATGCACTGGCTCGTAACTATGTAGAGGGAGCCTATAGCTATGCCCGTCTCTATCCAAACAGTTCAAGTTTTGAAGGAATTAAAGAAAAGAATAAGGACAATATTATCTATAGTATGCAAGATACCACTTCTTATTTCTTAAACTTTAACCTGGATAGAAAATCTTATAAATTTACTTCCAAGACAAGTGATGCTGAAAAGAAATCGACTCAGGAAGCAGTTCTAAATAAAAACTTCCGTCAAGCCATTAACTTTGCCTATGACCGTACGGCCTATGGAGCCCAATCTCAAGGAGAAGATGGTGCAACTAAGATTTTGCGTAACTTGGTTGTTCCTCCAAACTTCGTAAGTATCAAGGGAAAAGACTTTGGTGAAGTAGTAGCCTCTAAGATGGTGAATTATGGTAAGGAATGGCAAGGAATCAACTTTGCGGATGCCCAAGATCCATATTACAATCCAGAAAAAGCTAAAGCTAAATTTGCGGAAGCAAAGCAAGAGCTAGAAGCCAAGGGAGTAACCTTCCCTATCCACTTGGACATGACAGTTGATCAAGCTGTTAAAAAGGGTGTTCAAGAGGCAAATTCTATGAAGCAATCTATTGAAGCAGCCTTAGGTGCAGAAAATGTTGTAATTGATATTCAACAACTTTCTACTGAAGACTTTGATAATACCAGCTATTTGGCTCAGACTGCAGCTCAGAAAGATTACGATCTATACAATGGTGGTTGGAGTCCAGACTATCAAGATCCTTCAACTTATCTTGATGTATTTAACGTTAATTCTGGTGGTTTGATGCAAAATCTAGGTTTAGAGCCAGGTGAAGCCAATGACAAGGCCAAGGCTGTTGGGCTGGATGTCTATACCCAAATGTTGGAAGAAGCCAATAAGGAACAAGATCTTGCAAAACGCTATGAAAAGTATGCTGATGCCCAAGCTTGGTTGGTAGATAGCTCTCTAGCAATTCCAAATGTTTCACGGGGTGGAACACCAACATTGAGAAAAACAGTTCCATTCTCAGCGCCATATTCATTGGCTGGTAATAAAGGGGTCGAATCCTATAAATACCTTAAAGTACAAGATAAGACAGTCACAAAAGACGAATATGAAAAAGCCAAAGAAAAATGGTTGAAAGAAAAAGAAGAATCTAATAAAAAAGCTCAAGAAGAATTGGCAAAACATGTCAAATAAGGATTTTTCAAGAAAAACGATGGTTTCGAAAGAAGCTGTCGTTTTTTAATAGAATGATAGTAAAATTGGAAGAAAAGTGCATACATTTTTTAATTTGTTTTTTGAATTTATGTTATAATGAATATAACATAAATGTGAGACGCTATTTTCGAAAATCTACCCAATGTTGATTGAAGTATGCACATGCTAGGGTAATGTTATAGGAGGGATGCCGTCTACTGAAAAAGTAAGATAAAACGCAACAAATGATAAGTTCTTCTTTTATGTGAAGAATTCTTAACTGGCTATTTACTAATCGTTATGGAGGTATCATCATGGGCGCTATTTTGGAGTTTGCGACAGAAAAACAAATTGAATCATTTCTTTCAACTTGTCGCATTGAAGGGCAAAAGAATTTTCTGATGGCTTTCAAGAAAAAGACATGGTTGAAATCCTTTATTGATTTTTTCGTTATAGGAGGAAGTTACTATGTTCAGTCGAGTGTGAAGCCTAAGATTCTGGCATTCACACCTAAGGGAATTTACTTGATGGACATCAGTGATATAACTGAAAATCGCTTTAATCAAGTCGTAGAGATGCCTTGGAATCAAGTTAAAGATTTTACTTATAAGACAGTCTTGAATACAGTTAGGCTGAACTGGAACTATCAAAATGAAGCCTATATTTTTTCCGTGGATGTCGGTCGGATTAGTCAGCATGTGGGCCAATATCAATTTAACAAAGAGCATTATGATTATTTATCCCAACAGGATTTCTTTCAGTCTAAGTAAGCCCTAGCAATCATTTTCACAAAAGAATCTGGAAGCTTTTCTGGATTCTTTTTAGCTTTACTCGATGAATCTATAGTTTTAAACTATAACTAGCTCTTGAAAAGAAGAAAATGAGTTGATGAAAATAAGTGGTACAATAGTTACTATAGATTTGGAGGAATTGTATGAGCAAGGAATTACACATTAACACAATTTTGGCCCAGGCGGGTATCAAGTCAGATGAAGCGACAGGAGCTTTGGTGACACCGCTTCATTTTTCAACGACCTATCAGCATCCAGAGTTTGGTCGATCTACTGGCTTTGACTATACGCGCACCAAAAACCCAACTCGTAGTAAGGCGGAAGAAGTCTTGGCGGCCATTGAGTCTGCAGACTATGCCCTAGCTACTAGCTCAGGGATGTCAGCTATTGTACTGGCCTTTAGCGTTTTTCCAGTAGGAAGTAAGGTCTTGGCAGTGCGTGACCTTTACGGTGGTTCTTTCCGCTGGTTCAATCAAGTGGAGCAGGAAGGTCGTTTCCATTTTACCTATGCCAATACAGAAGAAGAGTTGATTGCCGAGTTAGAAAAGGACGTGGATGTTCTCTATATCGAAACACCAACCAATCCCTTGATGTTGGAATTTGACATCGAAAAACTGGCAAAATTGGCTCATGCTAAGGGTGCCAAAGTGGTGGTGGACAATACCTTCTACAGCCCTATCTACCAACGTCCGATTGAAGATGGAGCAGATATGGTTCTTCATTCAGCAACCAAGTATCTAGCAGGCCACAATGATGTCTTGGCTGGAGTTGTTGTGACCAATAGTGTAGAATTATACGAAAAGCTTTTCTACAATCTCAATACGACAGGAGCAGTTTTGTCACCATTTGACAGTTATCAATTGATTCGTGGTCTCAAGACCTTGTCTCTTCGTATGGAGCGCTCAACGGCTAATGCTCAAGAAGTGGTTGCCTTTTTGAAAGATTCTCCAGCAGTTAAGGAAGTTCTCTATACGGGTCGTGGGGGCATGATTTCCTTTAAAGTAGCCGATGAAACACGCATTCCTCACATTTTGAACAGTCTTAAGGTCTTCTCTTTTGCCGAAAGTTTGGGTGGGGTAGAAAGTCTCATTACTTATCCAACGACGCAAACTCACGCTGATATTCCAGCAGAAGTGCGCCATTCTTATGGTTTGACAGATGACCTCTTGCGTTTGTCAATTGGGATTGAGGATGCTAGAGATTTGATTGCAGATTTGCGCCAAGCCTTGGAAGGATAAGACAAAGATGGGAAAATATGATTTTACAAGCCTGCCCAATCGTTTAGGGCACCATACCTATAAATGGAAAGAAGCAGAAACGGATAGTGAAGTTCTACCAGCTTGGATAGCGGATATGGACTTTGTAGTCTTGCCTGAAATCCGCCAAGCTGTGCAAACTTACGCTGATCAACTGGTTTATGGCTATACCTATGCCAGTGAAGAGTTAATTAAGGAAGTTCAAAAGTGGGAAGCCACACAACACGGTTACCACTTTGACAAAGAGGCTCTTGTCTTTATCGAGGGTGTGGTACCAGCTATCTCAACAGCTATTCAAGCCTTTACAAAAGAAGGCGAGGCAGTTCTGATTAACACACCTGTCTACCCACCTTTTGCTCGCAGTGTCAAGTTGAATAATCGTAGATTGATTACCAATTCTTTGGTGGAAAAGGATGGTCTGTTTGAGATTGACTTTGACCAACTTGAAAAGGATTTGGTGGAAGAGGATGTCAAACTTTATATTCTCTGCAATCCTCACAATCCTGGTGGACGTGTTTGGGAAAAAGAAGTGTTGGAGAAGATTGGTCAACTCTGTCAAAAATATGGTGTTTTCTTGGTTTCAGATGAGATTCACCAAGATTTGGCCCTCTTTGGTCACAAACACCAGTCTTTCAATACTGTCAACCCTGACTTTAAAGAATTTGCGATTGTCTTGAGCAGTGCTACTAAAACCTTTAATATTGCTGGAACAAAAAATTCCTATGCAGTTATTGAAAATCCTAAGTTGAGACTGGCTTTCCAGAAACGCCAGTTGACCAATAATCAGCATGAAATTTCAGGCTTGGGCTATTTGGCGACAGAAGCTGCTTATCGCTATGGGAAGGGTTGGCTAGAGGAACTCAAGCAAGTCTTTGAAGACCACATCAATTACGTGGTGGATTTATTTGGAAAAGAGACTAAAATCAAGGTTATGAAACCGCAAGGAACCTACTTGATTTGGCTTGATTTTTCAGCCTATGACCTGACTGATGAAGCATTGCAAGAGCTGTTGAGAAATGAAGCTAAGGTTATCCTCAATCGTGGTTTGGATTTTGGGGAGGAAGGAAGTCTCCATGCCCGTCTCAATGTAGCCATGCCTAAATCTCTGCTGCAAGAAGTTTGTCAGCGAATTGTGACGACTTTTGCCAAACGTTAAAAATCCAGCCTTCTAGGAGAAAAGTCTTCCTAGAAGGCTATTTTCATAGGGGAAAATATGGTATAATAAAAAGATAAGGTAAAGGTGAAAATATGGCTAAATTGATTCCGGGGAAAGTCCGTATCGAAGGCGTTGCCCTTTATGAAACTGGTAAGGTTGACATCATCAAGGAAAAGAACAATCGGCTCTATGCTCGCGTGGCAGAAGAAGAACTGCGCTATAGTTTAGAGGATGATTTGGTTTTTTGTGCCTGCGATTTTTTCCAAAAGAGGGGCTACTGTGTCCACTTGGCAGCGCTGGAGCATTTTCTGAAAAATGATGATCGTGGTCAGGAAATCTTGCAGAGTCTGGAAGAAGGTCATGAAGAAAAAGAGGCCGTTGAAACCAAGGTGACCTTGGGTGGCAAATTTTTGGATCGAATCTTGTCTCCAAAATCAGACCGAGCCTATGAATTATCGGCTGTGGGGCAGGTGGAAGCAGGAACCAATCATATCTTGTGGACTCTGAGAATCGGCCAAATCAATAGCCAAAAATACTATGTCATTCGAGATATTCCACTCTTTTTAAGGATTGTCGAGCAGAGAAAGTCTTATATGATTGGCAAAACTTATGAGGAATCCTTGTCTTGGGAAGCCTTTGATGAGGCTAGTCAAGAACTTCTGACTTTCTTGCGCGGACTAATGGAGGAAGGACAGGCTCCAGACCTCTTTTTCCAAAACCAAGGTCGGCACCTCTTTTTCCCTCTGACCTTTTTTGAGCAGGGTGTGAATTTATTGATGACCTTGCCCCATTTTCAATTTGACCACCAAGTGGATAGTTACCAAACCCTACTTTTTCAGGATTTGCATGCGGATGCCAATCTATTTGCCTTTACAGTAACAGAATACTCGGACTATTTTGAAATGGAAATCAGTGAGAGTCCAAGGGTCAATGTTTTTTATCAGGGAGCTGTACTTTTCCATAAAGGACAGGTTTATTTTCTAACAGACCAGCAGATACGTCTTCTCAAGGAAATTAAAGCGTTGCCTTTGGATCAACATGGAAAGAAATACCTGCAATTTGATAGTAGTGACCGAGATAAGTTGGCTTCCTGTCTAACGCTTTTTAGCCAGATGGGGATCGTTTCAGCTCCAGAACGGTTACAAATCAAAACGTTTGCGCCCTCTTTTTACTTTGACAGGGAAGAAGATAATCGGATTCGTTTAGAGATTCAGTTTGATTATGGGGATAGGCAGGTATCAAGCCGACAAGAGCTAGAAGAATTACCTTTTTCGAGTGATGCTGACTTAGAAGAAAGAGTTTTCCAAGTCTGTTTGGCAGCGGGATTTGAAGCAGACTTTCAATCTTGGCGTCAGGCCTTAAAAGCAGAGTCTGTCTATCATTTCTTCCATGAAATCATTCCAGTCTTTGAAAAACTCGGGAATGTTGACCTATCAGATAAGCTAGAAGAACTTTATAGCCTAGCGAGTCCTCAAGTGCAGATTGCTTCCAAGGGAGGTCTCTTGGAAATCCAATTTGATTTTCAAGATATTGCCCAAGAGGAAATCGACCAAGCCATGCAGGCCTTGGTTGCCAATCAAGATTTTTATATTGATTCGTCTAATCAAGTCTACTTTTTCGATGAAGAAACCAAGAAAATTCGCCAAAATCTACAGGAACTGGGGCAGTTTGAATTAAAAGATGGTGCCTTGCAGGCTCGGAAATCCTTGGCCTACAGTTTAGCCCATCTCTTTGAAGGGCGAGATCGTGTTTCTTTTTCACAAGAATTCCAGAATCTGGCCCACGATTTGACACATCCAGAGGACTTTCCTAGACAAGCAACTCAGGTTCAGGCTGATTTGCGAGATTATCAGGAAAAGGGAATTAGCTGGTTACAAATGCTCCATCATTATGGTTTTGGTGGGATTTTGGCTGATGATATGGGATTGGGGAAAACCCTCCAGACCATTGCTTTTTTGACCAGTCAAGTGACAAAAGAAAGTCGAGTCTTGATTTTAGCTCCGTCAGGTTTGATTTACAACTGGGCAGATGAATTTCAAAAATTTGCCCCACAGTTGGATGTGGCTGTTGTTCATGGTTTGAAAGCTAGTCGTGAAGAGATTCTTACTGAGAACCATCAAATCTATGTGACTAGCTATGCTACCTTCCGTCAGGACAGTGAGCTTTATCAGGGTATGGCCTTTGACTTCCTTTTCTTAGATGAAGCTCAGGTTATGAAAAATGCCCATACTAAGATTGCCCAGACCTTGAGACAATTTGTGGTGCCGTCAGTTTTTGCCCTGTCAGGGACACCGATTGAAAATCATCTGGGTGAGCTGTGGTCTATTTTCCAAATCGTCTTGCCAGGACTTTTGCCAAGCAAGAAAGAATTTATGAAATTGCCAGCTGAGCGCGTGGCTCAGTTTATCAAGCCTTTCGTGATGAGGCGCAAGAAAGAAGAAGTGCTGACTGAGTTGCCAGACTTGATTGAAGTGGTTTATAAGAATGAACTGGAAGACCAGCAGAAGGCTATCTACCTAGCCCAGTTGCAACAGATGCGGGACCGCCTAGCTCAGGTTTCAGATCAGGAATTTCAGCGAAGTCGAGTGGAAATCTTGTCTGGTCTGATGCGCTTGCGCCAAATCTGTGACACCCCTGCCCTCTTTATGGAAGATTATCAGGGAGCCAGTGGCAAACTGGATAGTCTCCGAGACCTGCTGGTACAGGTGGCAGACGGTGGACACCGTGTCTTGATTTTCTCGCAGTTCAAGGGAATGTTGGAGAAAATTGAACAAGAACTGCCAGACTTGGGCTTGACTTCCTTTAAAATCACGGGTTCAACACCAGCTAAGGAAAGACAAGATATGACCAAGGCCTTTAACCAAGGGGAAAGAGATGCCTTTCTGATTTCCCTCAAGGCTGGTGGTGTCGGACTGAACCTGACAGGTGCTGATACAGTTATCTTGGTTGACCTTTGGTGGAATCCTGCGGTGGAGGCGCAAGCCATTGGCCGTGCCCATCGGATGGGACAGGAAGAAACAGTTGAGGTCTATCGCTTGGTGACTAAGGGAACCATTGAAGAAAAAATTCAGGAACTCCAAGAACAAAAGAAACATCTGGTGTCACAAGTATTGGACGGCACAGAGTCACGTGGCAGTCTGACCCTAGCAGAAATTAGAGAAATTTTAGGAATTTCTGAAGCCAGCACTTGAAAAATCAAGACAATACGCTATAATGAAGTGTTGAAAGGAAATAGAAAATGAAACAAGAACGATTTCCATTGGTGTCAGATGACGAGGTCATGTTGACTGAAATGCCAGTCATGAATCTCTACGATGAGTCTGATCTAATCAGTAATATCAAGGGTGAGTATCGGGATAAAAATTATTTAGAATGGGCTCCTATTGCTGAAGAAACACCAGTCAAACCGATTGAAAAGCAAGTCGAGAAACCTAAAAAAGCTCCTTTAGGGGTAAAAAAAGAAGGAAAGAGCTATGCGGAGGTGGCGCGTGAAGAAGCGCGTGCAGACTTGAAAAAGAAACGCTCTGCTAACTATCTAACTCAGGATTTCAGCCGTGCGAGACGTCATTCTAAATCAGGCCTTGTTAGACAGGGCAACCAACCGACAGCTCCTTTCCAAAAGGAAAATCCTGGTGAATTTGTCAAATATAGCCAAAAATTGACCCAGTCTCAGTACATCTTGGCAGAAGAAGTTCGTTCTATCCCTACCAAGAATGAAGAAGTGTCAGCACCTGCTCCAAAGAAAAACAACTATGATTTTCTAAAGAAGAGCCAAATCTACAATAAAAAAAGTAAACAAACAGAACAAGAACGTCGGGTTGCCCAAGAGTTGAATCTGACAAGAATTACAGAATAGGGGAGAAAACATGCCAAAGACATATCATTTTATCGGAATTAAGGGATCAGGGATGAGTGCCTTGGCCTTGATGTTGCACCAGATGGGGCATAAGGTACAGGGATCAGATGTTGAAAAGTACTACTTTACTCAACGTGGTCTTGAGCAGGCAGGAATTACCATTCTTACTTTTGATGAAAAGAACCTAGACGGTGATATGGAAATTATCGCTGGAAATGCCTTTCGTCCAGATAACAACGTCGAAATTGCTTATGCAGACCAAAATGGTATCAGCTACAAACGTTACCATGAGTTTCTAGGTAGCTTTATGCGTGACTTTGTTAGCATGGGAGTAGCTGGAGCGCATGGAAAAACTTCAACGACAGGTATGTTGTCTCATGTCTTGTCTCACATCACAGACACTAGCTTCTTGATTGGGGATGGGACAGGTCGTGGTTCAGCCAATGCCAAATATTTTGTCTTTGAATCTGACGAATATGAGCGCCACTTTATGCCTTATCACCCAGAATACTCTATTATTACCAACATTGACTTTGACCATCCAGACTATTTCACAAGTCTCGAGGATGTTTTCAATGCCTTTAACGACTATGCTAAACAAATTACCAAGGGTCTTTTTGTCTATGGTGAAGATGCAGAATTGCGTAAAATTACATCAGATGCACCAATTTATTATTATGGTTTTGAAGCAGAAGGTAATGACTTTGTAGCTAGTGAGCTTCTTCGTTCAACAACTGGTTCAACCTTCACCGTTCATTTCCGTGGACAAGACTTGGGGCAATTCCACATTCCAACCTTTGGTCGTCACAATATCATGAATGCGACAGCCGTTATTGGTCTTCTTTACACAGCAGGATTTGATTTGAACTTGGTGCGTGAGCACTTGAAAACATTTGCCGGTGTTAAGCGTCGTTTCACTGAGAAAATTGTCAATGATACAGTTATTATCGATGACTTTGCCCACCATCCAACAGAAATTATTGCGACCTTGGATGCGGCTCGTCAGAAATACCCAAGCAAGGAAATTGTAGCGGTCTTCCAACCGCATACCTTTACAAGAACCATTGCCTTGTTGGACGACTTTGCTCACGCTTTGAACCAAGCGGATGCAGTTTACCTAGCACAAATTTATGGATCTGCTCGTGAAGTGGACCATGGAGATGTTAAGGTAGAAGACCTAGCCAACAAAATCAACAAAAAACACCAAGTGATCACTGTTGAAAATGTTTCTCCCCTCCTAGACCATGACAATGCTGTCTATGTCTTTATGGGAGCAGGAGACATCCAAACCTATGAATACTCATTTGAGCGTCTCTTGTCTAACTTGACAAGCAATGTTCAATAGGATGTTCCCATGGAAATTCCAATTAAGATCATTCAGGCAAGTCAGTCTGATTTGGCTGAGATAGAGGCGATTCAAACTTCGTCTTTTCCAGCTGAAAAGCAGCAACCTTTCCATATTTTAGAAGAAAGTATCCGTAAGTGTGCGGATACCTTTCTTCTAGCTAGGGATGAAAATCAACTTTTAGGCTATATTCTATCAAGTCCTCAGTCAGACAATCCGCAATGTCTAAAAGTACATTCTTTAGTTATCGAGGCTGACCATCGGAGACAGGGCTTGGGAACGCTTCTCATTGCAGCCTTGAAAGAGGTGGCAGTTGAGCAGGATTACAAAGGAATTCGTTTGGAGAGTCCTGATGAGCTGCTTTCCTATTTTGAAATGAACGGTTTTATCGATGAAGAAACTTCCCTTTATGCAACTAGCCAGGGTTTTAGTATGATTTGGTTTAATCCCTTTTATCTGGAGGCACAATGAAGATCAGACAAGCAAAATTAGAAGATTTGGATCGGATTGTCGAAATCGAACTAGAAAATTTCTCGATTGAAGAAGCCATTCCTCGCTCTGTTTTTGAGGCACATTTGCGAGAAATTCAGACCTCTTTTCTGGTTGCAGAAAAAGAAGGTAGGATCATGGGTTATATCGAAGGGCCAGTTGCCCCTCACCGCTATCTGCAAGACCAGTCTTTTACAGAAGACATAAAAGACTATAGTCATGAGACTGGTGGCTATATCTCTGTGACCTGTCTCTCTATTGCCAAGGAAGCACAGGGCCTTGGGCTGGGTAAGAAATTTCTAACAGCCTTGAAAGAAGTGGCTCTTGAAGATGAGAGAGAAGGCATTAACCTAACCTGCCATGACTATCTCATCGCCTACTATGAAAAACATGGATTTATCAACGAAGGCTTGTCCCAGTCAACTTTTGCAGGGGAAACTTGGTATGATATGGTCTGGGAAGCTAATACTCTTCGAAAATCAAATTCAAACCACGTCAGCGTCGCCTTACCGTACTCAAGTACAGCTTGCGGCTAGCTTCCTAGTTTGCTCTTTGATTTTCATTGAGTATAAAAAATGGTAAATTCCCAAACTA
>NZ_VMLI01000032.1:0-98740 GCF_013276625.1 Streptococcus sp. 9903
CGAGTCAAGAGCAATGAGGCTTGAACAAAGTGAAAGCCAGCGTCTTTAGGCGCTGGCTGGTAATTTGGGCTTATAGCCCTGAGACAAACCACCCGTTTGACGGGTGGTTATGATTTTGGTTGACGATTCAGGTTGAAAAACCCATTGAAATTATTAAAAACAAGGCAAAAAACAAGCTTATTTTTGTCGTATGGCTTGCTATTATTTCGCTTATCATCCTTGTCTCAGGAATTTTTTTACAAGAAACAAAGAGTAGTCAATCTAGTATTAACATACAGATACAGAATTTAGTACCATGGGACACAGTAAAAGACTGGAGAAGGATTGAATTCCTTGGAATTGAAAGTAACTCTGCTAAAAATGGAGAACTTAGTGATTCAGATGGTAAGTATATACAGATAGTTGCTGCCTTAAAAAACTTAGATTTTTTATATATAGAACGATCTTCGGCATATGTTCCAGATTTCATGAAAACTTCACATGTTATAGAAAATTTTTCTAAACAATTAGAAAATGACGGGATAACGAATCCAGAAATAAATAAAGAGTTGATTTATATCAATCAAACAGGTGCTAACTTACAAAATAAAGTGAATGGAACAAACTATCATCTTTTAGATAATAAGATAGCAACCATCTATATTCCTGAAAAATGGAAAGAAAATCAGAAATCTATTGAGAATACAGTTGTAGCAGAACAATTTATTGGAACAAACTATACAAAAGAAGAGCTTGCAGTACAAATAATTCCTGATGGTAATAAAATTTTTTATTTCAATGAGGATGCTGATATCGATCATAAAAATAAAGATATTTTACCAATGGCAAGTGTAGCAGATAGCAAAGATAACATTGTTGTTGTGTTAGATACAGACAAAATGATGGAAAATAATAAGTTTTCTTTGGCTAGTAACATACTATATAAATCTCTTTTTAGTCCTGAAGCGGTAAAAAAAATAAATGAGATGACTGTCCCGTTGAATTTCTCAATGAATCCAGTAGATGTTTACCAAATTGTGAAATTAAAGATCCAATCCTTAGAGCACCAAATTCTACTATCACAAATCTTGCAGAAGATAATTTACAGTATTGTCTTTATACTCATTTATCAATATGTCCAACTTTTTATTACTCTAAAACAGAATGAATATGTGAAAAAAATCATTTTGGGTCTGTCAAAAACATATATAGCAATTTCAAGTCTCAAATATTTTATGATGACTATTACAATGGTTATTCTATTTACATTTCTTATGACAGGGCAAATAGAGTTGTTATATATTGGAGCGGCTTCTCTGCTAGTTTTGATGTTGTCAATCATAATGAGTTTTAGGAAATTATCTGAAAGCTACACTAAAATTTTAAAAGGAGATGAATCATGACAATTGACCTTTTGAACGTTTCAAAGAGTTTCGGCTCAAAGAAGATCTTTACAGACTTAAATTTAATATTTGAATCTGGAAAAAGCTATGCATTGATTGGAGGTTCTGGCTCCGGTAAAAGTACCCTTCTTAATATTATAGGAAGATTAGAAAAAATTGACAGTGGGAATGTTTTAGTTGATAAACAAGATATTTGGAAGATAAAAGAAAGAACTTTTTTTAAAAATACTGTTGGATATGTATTTCAGAATTATTCTTTAATAGATAACAAAACAGTATATGATAATCTGAGCCTTATCACTAAAGACAAAAAAACAATAACTGACGTACTTGAAAAAGTAGGACTGTCAAGTGACTATTTACATCAAAAAATATACGAATTGTCTGGTGGGCAGGCTCAACGTGTAGCTATTGCCAGAATGTTAATGAAACCACGTAAAATTATTTTAGCAGATGAGCCCACAGGAGCTTTAGATGGTGAGATTGGAAAAGAAATCATTCGTTTGTTATTAAATGAAAAAGATGAAGACAAATATGTTATAATAGCGACGCATGATCCAGCTGTCTATAACGAAGTTGATGTGATAATTGACATGAAAGATATAGGGTATAATGTATGAAAAAGATAATTTATATTGCTTTGATCTTTGTAGCTGGGTTACTTGCCTTCTTCTTTTTTGGAAAACAAATGATTACAAAAGAAAATATCAATAAGCCAACGGTAGAGTTAACAGTCTATACGCTTTCTTCTAGTGATACAGAAAAATGGAATAAAGTGAGACAAGTAGAAACGGAAGAGGCTATATACTTCATAATTGTGAAAGAAGCAGAGTCTTCTGAAGAAGTATTTTCAAACATCATTGCAAATGGAGCTGCTACGGGGTTCGGAGTTCGTGAAGAAGAAGTGAAGAAATTCAATAATGATTTAGGAGACACTATAGAGGACTCTAAGCATAATAAACTAATTGAAATAGAATTTTTTACTTTTTCTGATGCTGACGAGGGGATTTGTAGTAGCAAACTTTGACTACGGTAAAGAAGAGTTGAATTCTCAGAAAAAAGATATAAAAGAGTTATATAAAAAAATATATGAATCTTTTAAAGAAAAGAATAAATGATTGTATTATAATCCTTGTATTTTGCTATGGTTTGTTAATTGATTTTTGCATATCTTATTTCAACATACTATAAAATAAGACATAAGAAAACGAGTATCTCCAACTACGGAAATACTCGCTTTTTGGTATTTAGAAGTGTTTTTTGCTCTGCTTCTTTTATTCCGATTAACGCATGGTTACAAATTCTTCAGATGCAGTTGGGTGAATCGCTACGGTTGCATCAAAGTCTGCCTTGGTTGCTCCCATTTTGATAGCAACAGCAAATCCTTGAATCATTTCATCAACGCCGTAGCCAATTCCATGAAGTCCGACAACTTTTTCTTCTGAACCAGCTGTGATCAATTTGAAACGAGTTTCTTGACGGTTGCAAGTGCAAGCAGAGTACATAGAAGTAAAGCTTGATTTGTAAACCTTGATTTGGTCTTGACCGTATTCTTTAATAGCTTGTTCTTCTGTCAAACCAACCGTTCCGATAGCAGGGTGTGAAAAGACAACAGTTGGAATAGTTGAGTAGTCCATTTTTGCAGTTGTTTTTCCGTTAAAGAGACGTTCAGATAGGGTACGCCCAGCCTTGATAGCTACTGGAGTCAGTTCCTTTTCACCTGTTACATCACCTAGAGCGTAGATTCCCTCAACAACAGTATTTTGGTATTCATCCACTTGTATAAAGCCACGTTCGTTCAAAGTTACTCCAGCTTTTTCAAGTTGCAAGCCCTTAACGTTTGGACGGCGGCCTGTAGCCCAGATAACTTGGCTAGCTGTGTGACTAGTACCATCTTCGAAATGAATGGTAATGCCTTCAGCAGTTTTTTCTAACTTAACAGGGACTTTGTGAGTGTGAAGTGGTAAGTTTGTTCTTTCCATTTCCTTGACCAAACCTTCAACGATGTAAGAATCAAAACCACGTAAAGGACGATCGCGGCGAACAAAGAGATCTGTCTTGACACCAAAAGTGTGGAGTACGCCAGCCAATTCAACGGCAATATAACCAGCGCCTAGAATGGCAACTGATTCTGGCAATTCTTCCCAGGCAAATACATCATCAGAAGAGCCACCTAGTTCAGCACCAGGAATGTTTGGAATACTTGGATGGGCACCAGTAGCAATCACAATATGTTTAGCACGAATCAGTTCACCATTTACGCTAACAGTATGAGAATCTACAAATTCAGCATGACCTTCAATCAAGTCCACGCCGTTGCGTTTAAAACTGCCATCATAAGAAGAACGAGCGCGATCAATGTAGGCTTCACGATTGCGACGTAGGGTTGCAAAGTCAAAGTTAAGATCAGTAGTCTTAAAGCCGTAGTCTTCTCCAAATTGATGGAAAGTCTCAGCGATTTGCGCCCCGTACCACATGATTTTTTTAGGAACACAGCCGACATTGACACAGGTTCCACCTAGTTTCTTTTCCTCAATAACGGCCGCTTTGGCTCCGTGTTCACCAGCACGGTTCATGGTAGCAATCCCTCCGCTACCTCCACCGATAGCAATGATATCGTATTCTCTCATTGAAAACTCCTTTGTACTCTTTTAAATAGTAGAGTGTCATTTTTTGATAGTCATATTCTATCTTTTTTTTAATTTGATTGCAAAAATCTGCTACGTTCAAAAAATTTAAAGAAAAGGCTTGCAAAAAGGAAAAATAAAGTGCATTATATATCTAGTACAATAACTAAACAAAAATTCCGAACAATAATTAAATCCTGAAATGTCATTATTTCGTTCTAAAATGTTATTGTTTCAAATTGATAATTTTTGTATAATATTGTTAAGAACTTTAAATCAAAAAGGAGTTTCATTATGAAAAAGAATGGTAAAGCTAAAAAGTGGCAATTGTATGCAGCAATCGGTGCTGCCAGTGTAGTTGTATTGGGTGCCGGGGGGATTTTACTCTTTAGACAACCCTCGCAAACCGATGTTAAGGATGAAATACCACATCTAGTAGTGGCAAAAGAGGGAACTGTTGCTTCGTCGGTTTTATTGTCAGGGACAGTAACAGCAAAAAATGAACAATATGTTTATTTTGATGCTAGTAAGGGAGATTTAGATGAAATCCTTGTTTCTGTGGGTGATAAGGTCAGTGAAGGGCAGGCTTTAGTTAAGTACAGTAGTTCAGAAGCCCAGGCGGCCTATGATTCAGCGAGTCGAGCAGTTGCGAAGGCAGATCGTCATATCAATGAACTCAATCAAGCACGAAATGAAGCCGCTTCAGCTCCGGCTCCTCAAACCTCTGCGCCAGCAGGAGGAGAAGATGCAACGGTGCAAAGCCCAACTCCAGTGGCTGGAAATTCTCTTGCTTCTATTGACGCTCAGTTGGGTGATGCCCGTGATGCTCGTGCAGATGCAGCAGCACAATTAAGTAAGGCTCAAAGTCAGTTAGATGCAATGACGGTTCTCAGTACCCTAGAGGGAACTGTGGTCGAAGTCAACCACAATGTTTCTAAATCTCCAACAGGAGCTAGCCAAGTAGTCGTTCATGTCGTAAGTAATGAAAACTTGCAAGTTAAGGGAGAACTGTCTGAATATAACCTCGCCAACCTATCTGTAGGTCAAGAAGTAACCTTTACTTCTAAAGTTTACCAAGATAAGAGCTGGACTGGTAAGATTAGCTATATCTCTGATTACCCTAAAAACAATGGCGAAGCAGCAAGTACAGCTGTAGCAGCAGGCGGTAATTCTGGCTCTAAATATCCATATACCATCGATGTTACAAGTGAAATCGGTGATTTGAAACAAGGATTCTCAGTAAGTGTTGAGGTCAAGAATAAGAGTAAAGCTATTCTGGTTCCTCTAACAAGTGTTGTGACTGAAAATGATAAGAACTATGTCTGGGTGCTTGACGAGCAGAAAAAGGCCAAGAAAGTGGAAGTTGGTTTGGGCAATGCTGATGCAGACAACCAAGAAATCACTTCAGGTCTGACAAATGGAGTCAAGGTCATCAGTAACCCAACGTCTTCTCTAGAGGAAGGAAAAGAGGTGAAGGCTGATGAAGCAACTAATTAGTCTAAAAAATATCTGCAGAAGCTACCGTAACGGTGACCAAGAACTGCAGGTTCTCAAAAATATCAACCTAGAAGTGAATGAGGGTGAGTTTGTTGCCATTATGGGACCATCTGGTTCTGGTAAGTCTACTCTCATGAATACGATTGGCATGTTGGATACACCAAGTAGTGGAGAGTATTATCTTGAAGGTCAAGAAGTGGCTGGATTGGGTGAAAAACAACTAGCTAAGGTTCGCAACCAACAAATCGGTTTTGTCTTTCAGCAGTTCTTTCTTCTGTCTAAACTCAATGCTCTGCAAAATGTAGAATTACCCTTGATTTACGCGGGAGTTTCGGCTTCAAAACGGCGCAAGTTAGCTGAGGAATATCTAGATAAGGTTGAATTGACAGAACGTAGTCACCATTTGCCCTCTGAATTATCTGGTGGTCAAAAGCAACGTGTGGCTATCGCGCGTGCCTTGGTAAACAATCCTTCTATCATCCTAGCGGATGAACCGACAGGAGCCTTGGATACTAAAACAGGGAATCAAATTATGCAACTATTGGTTGACTTGAACAAAGAAGGAAAAACCATTATCATGGTAACGCATGAACCTGAAATAGCTGCTTATGCTAAACGCCAGATTGTCATTCGAGATGGAGTCATTTCGTCTGATAGTGCTCAGTTAGAAAAGGAGGAAAACTAAGATGCAGAATCTGAAATTTGCCTTTTCATCTATTATGGCTCACAAGATGCGTTCTTTGCTTACCATGATTGGGATTATTATCGGTGTTTCATCAGTTGTTGTGATTATGGCTCTAGGTGACTCCCTATCTCGTCAACTCAACAAAGATATGACCAAATCTCAGAAGAATATTAGTGTCTTTTTCTCTTCTAAAAAAAGTAAAGATGGGTCTTTTACTCAGAAACAATCAGCTTTTACGGTTTCTGGAAAAGAAGAGGAAGTTCATGTTGAACCACCAAAACCGCAAGAATCTTGGGTCAAGGAGGCAGCCAAACTGAAGGGAGTGGATAATTACTATGTAACCAACTCAACGAACGCCATTTTGACTTATAAAGATAAAAAGGTTGAAAATGCCAATTTGACAGGTGGAAACAGAACTTATATGGAGGCTGTTAAGAATGAAATTATTGCAGGACGTAGTTTGAGAGAACAAGATTTCAAAGAATTTGCAAGTGTCATTTTGCTTGATGAAGAATTATCCATTAGTCTATTTGGATCTCCTCAAGAGGCTATTAACAAGGTTGTAGAAGTTAATGATTTTAGTTATCGAGTCATTGGTGTTTATACTAGCCCAGAATCTAAAAATTCAAAAATATATGGTTTTGGTGGCTTACCTATTACCACAAATATCTCCCTTGCTGCGAATTTTAATGTAGATGAAATAGCTAATATTGTCTTTCGAGTGAATGACACAAGCTTGACTCAAACTCTGGGTCCAGAACTGGCACGAAAAATGACAGAGCTTGCTGGCTTGCAACAGGGAGAATATCAAGTATCAGATGAGTCAGCTGCATTTGCAGAAGTTCAACAAACGTTTAGTTTTATGACGACGATTATTAGTGCCATTGCAGGTATTTCTCTCTTTGTTGGAGGAACTGGTGTTATGAATATCATGCTGGTTTCGGTGACAGAGCGTACCCGTGAAATTGGTCTCCGTAAGGCTTTGGGTGCAACTCGTGCTAATATTTTAATCCAGTTTTTGATTGAATCCATGATTTTGACCTTGTTAGGTGGATTAATTGGCTTGACAATTGCAAGTGGTTTAACTGCCTTAGCAGGTTTGTTACTGCAAGGTTTGATTGCGGGTATAGAAGTGGGAGTATCGATCCCAGTTGCCCTATTTAGTCTTGCAGTTTCGGCTAGCGTGGGTATAGTTTTTGGGGTCTTGCCAGCCAACAAGGCATCGAAACTTGACCCAATCGAAGCCCTTCGTTATGAATAAAATAAACAAGATGGACACTCGTCTATCTTGTTTTTGTATAGATTTCCCTATCGAAAATCCTTAAAAATGTGATATAATGAAGTGTTAGAAAAACAGGTTTCATTTGCCTGGAAAGGAAAAATTATGTCTGAAAAGAATTTTTATATTACAACGCCGATTTACTATCCATCTGGTAAGCTTCATATCGGTTCTGCCTACACAACCATTGCTTGTGATGTCCTAGCACGTTATAAACGCCTGATGGGCTACGATGTCTTTTATTTGACAGGTCTTGATGAACATGGTCAAAAGATTCAACAAAAAGCAGAAGAAGCTGGCATTACACCACAAGCCTATGTTGATGGAATGGCAGTTGGAGTTAAAGAACTCTGGCAATTACTAGATATCTCATACGATAAATTTATCCGTACAACGGATGACTACCATGAAAAAGTTGTCGCACAGGTCTTTGAGCGCTTGCTTGCTCAAGATGACATCTATTTGGGTGAATACTCTGGCTGGTATTCAGTATCAGATGAAGAATTCTTTACAGAAAGCCAGCTTGCGGAAGTATTCCGTGATGAAGCTGGAAATGTAACTGGTGGTATTGCTCCATCAGGTCACGAGGTTGAATGGGTATCTGAAGAATCATACTTCCTTCGCCTCAGCAAATACCAAGATCGTTTGGTCGAATTTTTCAAGTCCCATCCTGAATTTATCACTCCAGATGGTCGTCTGAATGAAATGCTTCGCAACTTCATCGAGCCAGGTTTAGAGGATTTGGCAGTTTCTCGTACAACCTTTACATGGGGTGTGCCAGTCCCATCAAATCCTAAGCACGTTGTCTATGTTTGGATTGATGCCCTTCTTAACTATGCGACAGCTCTTGGCTACGGTCAAGACGAACATAGTAACTTTGACAAGTTCTGGAATGGAACAGTCTTCCACATGGTAGGAAAAGACATCCTTCGTTTCCACTCCATCTACTGGCCAATCCTTCTTATGATGTTGGATGTTAAATTACCTGATCGTTTGATTGCCCATGGTTGGTTTGTCATGAAAGATGGTAAAATGTCTAAATCTAAAGGGAATGTCGTTTACCCTGAAATGTTGGTAGAGCGTTATGGACTAGATCCACTTCGTTACTACCTCATGCGCAGTCTTCCAGTTGGTTCAGACGGAACCTTCACTCCGGAAGACTATGTAGGCCGTATCAACTACGAATTGGCCAATGACCTTGGCAACCTCCTCAATCGTACGGTTTCTATGATTAACAAGTACTTTGATGGACAAATTCCTGCCTATGTAGAGGGTGTAACAGAGTTTGATAATGCTCTTGCTGAGGTTGCAGAACAATCAATTGCTGACTACCATACACACATGGAAGCAGTTGACTACCCACGTGCACTTGAAGCAGTCTGGACCCTGATCTCTCGTACTAACAAATACATCGACGAGACAGCTCCATGGGTACTGGCAAAGGATGAAGCACTCCGCGATCAATTGGCAAGTGTCATGAGTCACTTGGCAGCCAGCCTTCGTGTCGTTGCTCACTTGATTGAGCCATTTATGATGGAAGCCAGTCGTGCAGTCTTGACTCAACTTGGTTTGGATGAAGTAGCGAGCCTTGAGAACTTGAGCTTGGCTGACTTCCCTGCGGGTGTGACTGTAGTTGCTAAGGGAACACCAATCTTCCCACGTCTGGATATGGAAGAAGAAATCGCCTATATCAAGGAACAAATGGAAGGTAACAAACCAGCAGTCGAGAAAGAATGGAATCCAGACGAAGTTGAACTCAAACTAAACAAGGAAGAAATCAATTTTGAAGACTTTGACAAGGTTGAAATCCGTGTCGCAGAAGTCAAAGAAGTGTCTAAAGTAGAAGGTTCAGATAAGTTGCTTCAATTCCGCTTGGATGCTGGTGATGGAGAAGATCGTCAAATCCTCTCAGGAATTGCAAAATACTATCCAAATGAACAAGAATTGGTTGGTAAGAAAGTTCAAATCGTTGCTAACCTCAAACCTCGTAAAATGATGAAGAAATATGTCAGTCAAGGGATGATCCTCTCAGCTGAATATGATGGAAAATTAACCCTTCTCACAGTTGATCCAGCTGTACCAAACGGAAGTGTGATTGGGTAAAAGTAGACAGGACTAGTTCATGCTAGTTCTGTTTTTTTATGTACACTCAATGAAAATCAAAGAGCAAACTAGGAAGCTAGCCGCAGGTTTCTCAAAGCACTGCTTTGAGGTTGNNGTCAGTAACCATATCTACGGTAAGACGACGCTGACGTGGTTTGAAGAGATTTTCTAAGAGTATCAACTATTATGCTTTACAAACTAGTGTGAAGTGGTATATTATAGATGAAGCTACTAGTAAGTATTACAAAATAGATAGAAGGGGGAAGGGATGAAAGAAACTCAACTATTAAAAGGTGTTCTTGAAGGTTGTGTCTTGGATATGATAGGTCAAAAAGAGCGATATGGTTATGAGTTGGTTCAGACTTTGCGAGAGGCTGGATTTGATACTATCGTTCCAGGAACTATTTATCCTTTGTTGCAAAAGTTAGAAAAAAATCAATGGATAAGAGGCGACATGCGCCCGTCGCCAGATGGTCCAGATCGGAAGTATTTTTCATTAACGAAAGAAGGAGAAGAGCGTGTCTCAGTCTTTTGGCAACAATGGGATGATTTGAGTCAAAAAGTAGAAGGAATTAAGAATGGGGATTAAATCATGAAGAAAATGAAGTATTACGAAGAAACAAGCGCTTTGCTACATGAATTTTCTGAGGACAATCAGCAGTATTTTGAGGAACTGTGGGATAGTTTTAATCTTGCTGGATTTCTCTATGATGAAGACTATCTCAGAGAGCAGGTTTATTTGATGATGTTAGATTTCTCAGAAGCAGAACGAGATGGCATGAGTGCAGAGGATTATTTAGGTAAGAATCCTAAAAAAATAATGAAAGAGATTCTCAAGGAAGCACCACGCAGTTCTATCAAGGAGTCCCTTTTAACACCAATTTTTGTCCTAGCGATATTACGTTATTATCAACTACTAAGTGATTTTTCTAAAGGTCCTCTCTTAACAGTCAATTTGCTCACATTTTTAGGGCAACTTCTTCTTTTTTTGATTGGATTTTGGCTTGTAGCCACAATCTTACGATGGAGTTTAGTCCAAGATTCTTCTAAAATGAAAATTGGCACTTATATTGTCGTTGGGATTCTTGTCCTTCTAGTTGTTCTGGGATATGTAGGAATAGGAAGTTTCATACAAGAAGGAGCATTTTATCTTCCTGCTCCCTGGGATAGTTTCCTTGTCTTTACGCTTTCTCTAGTCATCAGTATTTGGAATTGGAAAGAAGCGGTCTTTCGTCCCTTTGTCAGTATGATTGTTGCCCATCTTATTGTAGGCTCTCTGCTCCGTTATTATGCGTGGATGGGCATTTCAAATGTTTTCCTTACAAAATTCATTCCTTTAGCTGTTCTTTTTATTGGCATTTTTCTCTTGTTCCGTGGGTTTAAGAAGATAAAATGGAGTGAAATATAGTCAAAAAGCCGTTGCAAAGCGGTTTTTTGTTATAATGAAGGGAAGAATGTTAGAAATTAAAGGAGAAAAATTTGATGAGATACATAACTCTTGGTCAAGATGACAAAGAATTATCAGAAATTGTTCTCGGAATGATGAGAATAAAAGATAAGTCTGTAAAAGAAGTTGAAGAGCTTGTAGAAACAGCACTTTCTGTTGGAATCAATGCTTTCGACTTGGCTGATATATATGGTCGTGGTCGTTGTGAAGAACTGTTAGGTCTTGTCCTAAAAAATCGTCCAGATTTAAGAGAAAAGATGTGGATTCAGTCCAAATGTGGCATTCGCATAGAAGAATTTACCTATTTTGATTTTTCTAAGGACTATATTATAAAATCAGTAGACGGTATTTTGCAAAGATTGAAGATTGATCATCTGGACAGCTTGCTTCTTCATCGACCAGATGCTTTGATGGAATCTGACCAAGTAGCAGAAGCCTTTGATCTTCTTTATAAACAAGGTAAGGTTCGAGATTTTGGAGTTTCTAATCAAAATCCTATGATGATGGAGTTGCTTAAAAAAGATGTCAAGCAGCCGTTAGCTGTTAATCAGCTACAATTGAGTGCGGCTTTTACTCCAGGATTTGAATCAGGTTTTCATGTTAATATGGAAGATAGTCAAGCAGCTATGCGAGATGGCAGCATTTTTGAATATTGCCAATTACACGATGTGGTCATTCAAGCATGGTCTGTCTTACAATTTGGGTATTTTAAAGGGAATTTTGTTGGAAATGAGAAATTTCAAGCTTTAAATCAAGTACTTGATCGTTTAGCTATTAAATATGGAGTAACCTCTTCAACTATTGCCATTTCTTGGATATTGCGTTATCCAGCAAAAATGCAGGCAGTCGTAGGTACCGCAAATCCTAATCACTTGAGAGAAGTTAGCCAAGCGGCAAACTTTAGCTTAACAAGAAAAGAATGGTATGAAATTTATCTTGCAGCAGGGAATAATTTGCCGTAAGTAGAAGCAGATGTAAATAAATCACAGTCAAAAAGCCGTTGCAAAGCGGTTTTTTTGTTATAATGAAGGGAAGAATTATTGATTTTAAAGGAGAAAAACATGACATTTGAAGAAATTCTACCTGGGTTAAAGGCTAAGAAAAAATATGTACGAACTGGTTGGGGAGGTGCTGAAAACTATGTCCAACTTTTTGACACTATCGAGCAAAATGGGGTTGCACTTGAAGTGACACCTTATTTCCTAATCAACGTTTCTGGGGAGGGAGAAGGTTTTTCCATGTGGAGTCCGACACCTTGTGATGTTTTGGCGACGGATTGGGTAGAAGCGCATGACTAAACGTGTACTCATTACAGGAGTGAGTTCAGGGATTGGTCTGGCTCAAGCTCGACTCTTGTTAGAGAAGGGCTATCAAGTTTATGGAGTTGACCAAGGTGAAAATCCACTCTTAGAGGGTGATTTTCACTTTTTACAGAGAGATTTGACCTTGGACTTGGAGCCTATTTTTGACTGGTGCCCTCAGGTAGATATTTTGTGCAATACTGCTGGAGTGTTGGATGCTTATAAACCCCTATTGGAACAATCAGCGCAGGAAATTCAAGAGATTTTTGAAATCAACTATATGACTCCTGTTGAGTTGACTCGCTATTACTTGACACAAATGCTGGAGAATAAAAAAGGTACCATTATCAATATGTGCTCCATTGCTTCGAGCCTAGCAGGTGGCGGTGGACACGCCTATACTTCTTCGAAGCACGCCTTGGCAGGCTTTACCAAGCAGTTGGCTCTAGACTATGCTGAAACCGGGATTCAGGTATTTGGTATCGCTCCAGGAGCAGTCAAGACAGCTATGACTGCTGCGGACTTTGAGCCAGGTGGATTGGCTACCTGGGTTGCTAGTGAAACACCAATCAAACGCTGGATTGAACCAGAGGAAGTAGCAGAGCTTAGTCTTTTCTTAGCAAGTGGAAAAGCGAGCGCCATGCAAGGACAAATTTTGACAATAGATGGTGGCTGGTCTTTGAAGTAGGAGGATCTGATGGAAATCAAAAGACACTTTGGTGTCTACGCTGTTTGCTTTGAAAATGGGAAGTTACTCTGCATTGAAAAAACGAGAGGCCCTTATCAACATCGGTATGACCTACCTGGAGGCAGTCAGCAACTTGGTGAAGGCCTGACGGAAACGCTGACTAGAGAAGTTATGGAAGAGACGGGATTTACTGTTAGAAGCTACTCTAATCCTCGAATCTACGATGTTTTCGTCAGGGAAGAGTTAAAAAATTTTATGGTTCACCATATCATGGCCTTGTATGATGTTGAAATGAATGAGAGTGCACCTCAAGTTACGATTTCGGAAGCTGTGTCTGATGGTGCGAACGATTCACTTGGATATATTTGGATAGATATTCAAGAGATAACAGAAGAAAATGCATCGCCATTAGTCTTGAAGGTTAAGTCTGAATTATTAGGATTTACAGAACTGGGCAATACTTCTTACATGAATTGGAAGGTGAAGTAGGGGGATAATGGAACTATTTAAAACATGGAAGAAAAATATGGTTCTCTATGGTCTTAAATCTCAAATTGGAACTGTCTACCGAAACAATGATAGGGCAACAAGCTTTTATGATGTTGGGAATTTTCTATACCTAGCAGGGGAGTTGGATTCCAGATTTTGGGAAGATTTTGTTAGAAAATATGGTTTAGATTATAAGATTATTATTTCAGAAAATACTAATTGGCAAGATTTTCTGCATCGGAAAGTGGGGCTAAATTCTTTTACTCGCTATTCTTTTAAAGATAAGGCAAATTTTCAAGTCAAATTTCTAAATGATCTAGTTACTCATTTAGAGGAAGGCTACAATATTGTGCCTATTGATAATCATATTTATAACTGCTTTTCTACGGAAGAATGGTCACAGGATTTACAGGGGGATTTTGAGTCCTATCAGGATTTTGTTTTAAAAGGTGGATTTGGCTTTGTGATTCTTAAAAATAATGAACTGATTGCTGGGATTTCCTCAGGGTTAGTTTACAGTGAAGCAGTTGAAGTGGAAGTTGCAACTAGACCAAACGAACAAGGAAATGGATTTGCTAAAAAGCTTGGTGCTGCAATGATTCTAGAGAGTTTAAATAGAGATATGTTTCCACTTTGGGATGCTCATAACGAGGCTTCCAAAAAAGTAGCAGAATTTTTAGGATATGAGTTAATTGGACCTTATGTAGCTTTTGAACTAGAGAAAAGTGTCATATAATGATAGCTGATATTATATCTTTTAAGATGAGGTGAATGGACATGCAAAATTAACTTGCTCTTAGTGGCGAAAAAATTCTTGAAAAAGTTTATCCTCAACTATTTCACTACATTGGAATGATTCGTGGGGAATACTTGTTGAGAGAGCTTAATCAAAACATCCTATTACCCAGTTGTCAGCAATTTGTAAAAGATTATCTAGAGACTATCTGCTCCCTGTACTCAAATGAAGAAGTTTGGTATCGTTTTTCTGAATTAACGAATATAGAAGCTAATTGTCTAAAGGGGACTAAAGAGTATTTTGATGAACGCCATCCTTTGTTTGGTTATAGAGGGACTAGGCGTTTACTGGCGTGTCTGGATGAATTTCAGGCTGAAGCACATGTCGTTACAGAAGTTTATCAAATCAATCCCAATCTGTCTGTTATCTTTCCTTTTGTCAATGATGCCGATCAATTAAAACAAGCTATTACAGTATTGCGTCGGCATGGCTTTACTGGGAAAATTGCCACGATGATTGAATTACCGTCAGCATATTTTGACTTGGACAGAATAATGGAAACGGGCATTTTAAAGATTGTAGTTGGAATGAATGATTTGACTTCTTTTATTTTTGCCACTGTGAGAAACAGTCAATGGCATGATATGGAAAATCCAATTATGTTAGATATGTTGAGACAGATGCAGAATAAAGCAAGAAAGAACAAGATTGATTTTGCTGTAGCAGGCTATCTGAATACTTCTTTCATACAAAAAATGAATCAGATGGGTATCGAATGCATTCTCCATTACAGCTCTATTCCGGAGATTTTTGATTTAGAAATTGACCATCCAGACCACCTCAAACGTGTAAAAGAAGAAAGTAAAAAATTACAAAGGAGAAACCCATGACACCGCGAGAAATGTGGAATGAATACAAACAAATCAATCCTTCTATCGGAGATGAAATCGATGCTTGGGCTTTTGGAGTGGAAGCCGATCTCTTGGCAGATTTGGTTTTAGAAGGAGAAAAGACGGCAACAGCTTCAGCCTACGACCTCTACGCACTAGAAGATGAACCCCCTCCGCAAGAAGGGACATTTGATGTCATTTTAGACAGTCAAAATCAGGCTGTCTGCATTGTCGAAATTACAAAGGTTTCCGTTCAGTCCTTTAATCAAGTTTCTGCTGACCATGCCTACAAGGAAGGCGAGGGAGACAAATCTTTAGCCTATTGGCGTCAGGTTCATGAGGACTTTTTCACCGAGTGGATGAGGGAGGCAGGACAGACTTTTACACCTGACAGCAAGGTTGTTTTAGAAGAATTTCGCAAGGTCTACCCTCTGTAGACTGTTAGACGGAAGAAAGTTTTGGAAATCGCTGTCCAATCCTTTTTTCTTAGACAAAACATGATATAATAAGTTTGTTTGAAGAAGAGCAGCAGCTCTTAAACTTAGAATAGGAGAAAACTATGCAAGCAGTTGAACATTTTATTAAGCAATTTGTTCCTGAACATTATGATTTATTTTTAGACTTGAGTCGTGAGACCAAGACTTTTTCTGGGAAAGTGACCATCACTGGTCAAGCACAGAGTGACCGCATTTCCCTTCATCAAAAAGACTTGGAAATAGCTTCTGTAGAAGTTGCAGGGGTAGCTCGCCCATTTACTGTTGACCATGACAATGAAGCCCTTCATATCGAATTGGCTGAGGCTGGTCAAGTTGAAGTGGTTATCGCTTTCTCAGGAAAAATCACAGACAACATGACAGGGATTTACCCTTCTTATTACACAGTTGATGGAGTCAAGAAGGAAGTCTTGTCTACTCAATTTGAGAGCCATTTTGCGCGCGAAGCCTTCCCATGTGTGGATGAGCCAGAAGCCAAAGCAACTTTTGACCTCTCTCTACGTTTTGACCAAGTAGAAGGTGAATTGGCCTTGTCTAACATGCCAGAAATCGATGTTGAAAACCGTGAGGAAACAGGTATCTGGAAGTTTGAAACAACACCTCGTATGTCTTCTTACTTGTTAGCCTTTGTTGCGGGTGATTTGCAAGGTGTAACGGCTAAAACTAAAAACGGTACCCTTGTTGGTGTTTACTCAACCAAAGCCCACCCACTATCTAACCTTGATTTTTCACTGGACATCGCTGTTCGCTCTATCGAGTTTTACGAAGATTACTATGGAGTTAAGTACCCAATCCCTCAATCTCTCCACATCGCCCTTCCTGACTTCTCGGCTGGTGCTATGGAAAACTGGGGTCTTGTGACCTACCGTGAAGTTTACTTGGTTGTGGATGAGAACTCAACATTTGCTAGCCGTCAACAAGTTGCCCTTGTTGTGGCACATGAATTGGCTCACCAATGGTTTGGAAATCTCGTTACTATGAAATGGTGGGATGACCTTTGGCTTAATGAAAGCTTTGCGAACATGATGGAGTACGTCTGTGTGGATGCTATTGAACCAAGCTGGAATATCTTTGAAGATTTCCAAACAGGTGGTGTTCCGTCTGCCTTGAAACGTGATGCGACTGATGGTGTTCAATCTGTTCACGTCGAAGTGAAACATCCAGATGAAATCAATACGCTCTTTGACGGAGCTATCGTCTATGCCAAAGGAAGTCGCCTCATGCACATGCTTCGTCGTTGGCTAGGTGATGCCGATTTTGCCAAAGGTTTGCATGCCTACTTTGAAAAACATCAATACAGCAATACAATTGGTCGTGACCTTTGGGATGCTCTTGGTCAAGCGTCTGGACGTGATGTCGCAGCCTTCATGGATTCTTGGTTGGAACAACCTGGTTATCCAGTTCTTACTGTTAAAGTTGAAAATGATGTTTTGAAGATTTCACAAAAACAATTCTTCATCGGTGAGCACGAAGACAAGAACCGTCTCTGGGTTGTGCCACTCAATAGTAACTGGAAAGGCTTGCCTGATACACTTGAAACTGAAAGCATCGAAATCCCTGGCTACGCAGCCCTTCTTGCTGAAAATGAAGGAGCTCTTCGCTTCAACACTGAAAATACAGCCCACTACATTACAGACTATCAAGGAGACTTGCTAGATGCTGTTCTTGATGACCTAGTTGAGCTTGATAATACAAGCAAACTGCAAATCGTCCAAGAACGTCGTTTGCTTGCTGAGGCAGGACACATTTCTTATGCTGACTTGCTCCCAGTTCTTGATAAACTTGCCAAGGAAGAATCTTACCTTGTTGTTTCAGCTGTTTCTCAAGTGATTTCGGCCCTTGAGCGCTTTATCGATGAAGGAACAGAAGCTGAAAGAGCCTTCAAAGCCTTGGTTGCTAAATTGGCTCGTCACAACTATGACCGTCTTGGTTTTGAAGCTAAAGATGGCGAATCAGATGAGGATGAATTGGTTCGTCAGCTGGCTGTTTCTATGATGATTCGCTCAAATGATGCAGAAGCTAGTCAAGTCGCTAGCCAAATCTTCGCGGCTCACAAGGAGAATCTTGCAGGACTTCCAGCAGCTATTCGTTCACAAGTTCTGATTAATGAGATGAAACATCATGAGACTAAAGACTTGTTAGCACTTTATCTTGACACTTATACGCACGCAACAGATGCTGTCTTTAAACGTCAGTTGGCAGCTGCTCTTGCTTACAGTACAGATGCGAACAATATCCAAACCTTGATTGCTTCTTGGAAGGACAAATTTGTGGTGAAACCACAAGACTTGTCTGCTTGGTATTACCAATTCCTAGCTCATCAAGCAACTCAGGAAACAGCTTGGTCTTGGGCGCGTGAAAACTGGGCTTGGATTAAGGCAGCTCTTGGAGGAGATATGAGCTTTGATAGCTTTGTTATCCTTCCTGCTCATGTATTTAAGACTCAGCAACGCTTGGTGGAATACAAGGAATTCTTTGAGCCACAACTTTCTGATCTTGCTCTCAGCCGTAACATCGGTATGGGAATCAAGGAAATTGCAGCGCGTGTTGACTTGATTAACCGTGAAAAAGCTGCAGTGGAAGCAGTCGTTCTTCAATATGGAAAAGCTTAAACGTTCGTAAAATAATAAAAACTCAACTTTCTCTCTTAAAGTGAGAGGGAGTTGAGTTTTTTTTAAGGCAAATTTGGTATAATGGTTTTAATAAGGAGGAGTTTCTCATGATAAAAATCTTATTAGTTGAGGATGACCTAGGCTTGTCAAATTCAGTATTCGACTTTTTAGACGATTTTGCGGATGTCATGCAGGTATTTGATGGGGAAGAAGGTCTCTACGAAGCTGAAAGTGGTGTCTATGACTTGATTTTGCTCGATTTGATGTTACCAGAAAAAAATGGCTTCCAAGTCTTGAAAGAATTGCGTGAAAAGGGAATTACGACTCCAGTTCTGATCATGACCGCCAAGGAAAGTTTGGATGACAAGGGACATGGATTTGAACTGGGAGCGGATGATTATCTGACCAAGCCTTTCTACCTAGAAGAACTCAAAATGCGGATTCAGGCCCTTCTCAAACGTTCAGGTAAGTTTAATGAAAATACGCTATCTTATGGAGATATTCTCATCAATTTATCAACCAATACCGTTAAGGTTGAAGATACTACTGTCGAATTGCTGGGGAAAGAGTTCGATTTACTAGTTTATTTCCTTCAAAATCAAAATGTTATTTTGCCTAAGACGCAGATTTTTGATCGTCTATGGGGATTTGATAGTGATACAACGATTTCAGTTGTCGAAGTCTATGTTTCAAAAGTCCGTAAGAAATTAAAAGGAACCACTTTTGCAGAGAATTTACAAACCTTGCGCAGTGTTGGGTATATTTTAAAAGATGTTCAGTAAACTAAAAAAAACATGGTATGCGGATGACTTTAGTTATTTTATCCGCAACTTTGGTGTCTTCACTCTGATTTTCTCTACAATGACTCTGATTATTTTGCAAGTCATGCATTCGAGTCTCTATACTTCGGTGGATGATAAGCTCCACGGACTGAGTGAAAATCCTCAAGCAGTTATTCAGCTTGCTGTAAATAGGGCAACAGAAGAGATTAAAGATTTAGAAAATGCCGCTACAGATACTAGCAAGACTGAGATAAAACCCAATGTCAGTTCCAATACGGAAGTCATTCTCTTTGATAAGAATTTTACCCAACTCCTTTCTGGAAATCGATTTTTGGGCTTGGATAAGATTAAGTTAGAGAAAAAAGAACTAGGCCATATCTACCAGATTCAAGTTTTTAATAGCTATGGACAAGAAGAAATCTATCGCATGATTTTGATGGAAACGAATATCAGTTCGGTTTCAACCAATATCAAGTATGCTGCTGTCTTGATTAACACCAGTCAGTTGGAGCAGGCCAGTCAAAAGCATGAGCAATTGATTGTGGTCGTGATGGCTAGTTTCTGGATTTTGTCTTTACTTGCCAGTCTCTATCTAGCTAGGGTCAGTGTTCGTCCTTTGCTTGAGAGCATGCAGAAGCAACAGTCCTTTGTGGAAAATGCCAGTCATGAGTTACGAACTCCACTTGCAGTTTTGCAAAATCGCTTAGAGACCCTTTTCCGTAAGCCAGAAGCAACCATTATGGATGTGAGCGAAAGCATTGCATCGAGTTTGGAAGAAGTCCGAAATATGCGTTTTTTGACGACAAACTTGCTGAACTTAGCTCGGAGAGATGATGGGATTAAGCCGGAGCTTGCAGAAGTTCCAACTAGTTTTTTCAATACGACTTTCACAAACTATGAGATGATTGCTTCGGAAAATGATCGTGTCTTCCGTTTTGAAAATCGGATCCATCGTCCGATTGTGACGGATCAACTGCTCTTGAAGCAGTTGATGACTATCTTATTTGATAATGCTGTCAAGTATACTGAAGAGGATGGTGAAATTGATTTTCTTATCTCGGCGACCGATCGTAATCTTTATTTGCTAGTTTCCGATAATGGAGTCGGTATTTCGACAGAAGATAAAAAGAAAATTTTTGATCGTTTTTATCGAGTCGACAAGGCTAGAACCCGGCAAAAAGGTGGCTTTGGTTTAGGATTGTCCCTAGCCAAGCAAATTGTAGATGCGCTAAAAGGAACCATTACTGTTAAAGATAATAAGCCAAAGGGAACAATCTTTGAAGTGAAGATTGCCATTCATACATCATCTAAAAAGAAAAAATAAACATATCGCTCCAGATGGGGCGATATGTTTATTTTTTAAGTTTTCGTTTGATAATAGAGCGTTGGACTTTTAAAACAAGTAAGCTGGATACTATTGCTGCAGGTAAGGCGAGCACAGTTGTTAATTTTAATGATAAAAAGATAAAACTAAAGATGGCAATGCAGATACAAAAAACAGCGATATTGACAAAAAATAAAATTTCTTTGAGATTGCTATCAGTTTGTGCTTCAGGTGTATAAGCTTGATAATGAGGAAGTTGCTGGTTTAATTCTTCTTGATAGTCTACTTCATAGGATTGTAATTTTCTTACGGGCATGATTCTCTCCTTAACAGTACATACCTATTTTATCATTTTTTCAGCAGAGAATTATTACAGAAAGGTTACAAAAAGAATAAGGTCCCTTTTCATTTTCAAAGAATAGCTGATTTTGGAGAAATATGGTATAATTTTCCTTATGGAAAAGATTATCATTACAGCAACTGCTGAAAGTATTGAACAAGTTGAACAACTGCTCGAAGCTGGCGTAGACCGTATCTATGTCGGTGAGAAAGATTTTGGCCTTCGTCTGCCAACAACCTTTAGTCATGATCAATTGCGTGAAATCGCTAAGCTGGTTCATGATGCTGATAAGGAATTGATTGTTGCAGTCAATGCCCTTATGCACCAAGACATGATGGATCGTATTAAGCCCTTCCTCGATTTCTTGGAAGAAATTAAGGCCGATTACATTACGATTGGGGATGCAGGCGTTTTTTACGTGGTCAATCGCGATGGTTATTCATTTAAGACCATCTATGATGCTTCAACCATGGTGACAAGCAGTCGTCAGATTAACTTCTGGGGACAAAAGGCTGGCGCATCTGAGGCTGTTTTGGCGCGTGAAATTCCATCGGCTGAACTCTTCAAAATGCCAGAGATTTTAGAAATTCCTGCTGAAGTTTTGGTGTACGGTGCTAGTGTCATCCATCATTCTAAACGTCCACTTTTGCAAAACTACTATAACTTTACGCATATCGATGATGAAAAGACGCGCAAGCGTGACCTCTTCTTGGCAGAGCCAAGTGACCCAGAGAGCCACTATTCCATTTTTGAAGATAATCATGGTACCCATATCTTTGCCAATAACGACCTTGATTTGATGACTAAATTGACAGAATTGGTGGAGCATGGTTTTACCCATTGGAAATTAGAAGGACTTTATACTCCAGGTCAAAACTTTGTTGAGATTGCAAAACTCTTTATCCAAGTGCGTAGCTTGATTCAAGAGGGCAACTTTAGCCATGACCAAGCCTTCTTGCTGGATGAAGAAGTGCGTAAACTTCACCCTAAAAACCGTTTCCTTGATACAGGATTTTATGACTACGATCCTGACATGGTTAAATAAAGTAAATGATTCGTTGAGAGAAGAAAGATGCAAACATTTCTTCTCTCAATTTTTCTTATTCTCCAATATTTTCAAAAAATAAGTAGGCTAGGATGCTCTATTTATTAGGATTTTTAAGAAAAGTGACCTTCTTGAGTTTGAAAATTATCCTATGTTTGCAGGTGCCAAATGGCCCTTTTTTTGGTATAATTTTTTATAATGAAAACGATTGGTAATCGCTATGTTGTGGTGGATTTAGAGGCAACTAGCACAGGTAGTAAGGCTAAAATTATCCAAGTGGGAATTGTCGTGATTGAGGACGGAAAAATCGTCGATCACTATACGACGGATGTCAATCCACATGAACCCTTGGATGCTCATATCAAAGAACTGACAGGATTGACAGACCAACGTCTGGCGCAAGCACCTGATTTTTCGCAAGTTGCTAGAAAAATCTTTGACTTGGTGGAGGATGGGCTTTTTGTAGCCCATAATGTTCAGTTTGATGCCAATCTTTTGGCGGAAAATTTATTTTTTGAAGGCTATGAACTAAGAAATCCTCGTGTTGACACGGTCGAATTGGCCCAAGTCTTTTTCCCTGAACTGGAAAAATATAGTTTGCCGATATTGTGCCGAGAATTAGGAATTCCTCTAAAACACGCTCACACAGCCCTTTCAGACGCCCAAGCTACAGCGGAATTACTCTTATTTCTACGGGAAAAGATGGCCCAGCTTCCGAAAGGTCTCTTGGAACGCTTGCTGGAAATGGCTGACGCTCTCTTATATGAGTCCTACCTGGTTATTGAGGAAATTTATCGCAACCAATCTATCCTTAGTTCTCCAGACTTGATTGAAGTTCAAGGGCTATATTTCAAGAAAACTGCAGCTCCCAATGAGCCACGAAAACTATCTCAAGATTTTTCTAAAAATATTTCTTTGTTGAACCTTGAAGTGAGGGAGGAACAAGAAAGTTTTGCTAAAGAGGTTGGCTTGCTATTGAAAGATGAGCCTGTCTCTCTGATTCAAGCGCCGACTGGGATTGGGAAAACTTATGGCTATCTCTTACCCGCTTTGTCCCAAGTGGAAAATCGTCAGATTGTCCTTAGTGTTCCGACAAAGATTCTTCAAAATCAAATCATGGAAGAAGAAGGTAAACGTCTCAAGGAAGTATTTCATACAGATATTCATTCTTTAAAGGGACCACACAATTATCTGAAGTTGGATACCTTTTATCGTTCCTTGCAGGAAAATGATGAAAATCGCTTATTTAGACGTTTTAAAATGCAACTCTTGGTCTGGTTGACTGAGACAGAGACAGGGGATTTGGATGAGATTGGGCAACTCTACCGTTATCAACATTTTCTAACAGATCTTCGTCATGACGGAAAGTTATCTTCTAAAAGTTTATTTGTAACAGAAGATTTTTGGAAACGTAGTCAAGAAAGGGCAGAGACCTGCAAGCTTTTAGTGACCAATCATGCCTATCTTGTAACCAGACTGGAAGATAATCCTGAATTTATCAGTGACCGTTTATTGATTATTGATGAAGTTCAAAAGATCTTGTTGGCTCTAGAAAATCTGCTTCAAGAGCCCCACGATATCCAGTCTATTATCGCTTTGCTTGATAAGGCTTTAGTAGGAGAAGAAAACAGGATTCAACAACGAATACTAGAAAGTATTCGCTTTGAGTGCTTCTACTTGATAGAACAATTTCAGTCTGGAAAATCTAGGAAAAATATCTTAGATTCTCTTGCCAATCTCCACCAGTATTTTTCAGAATTAGAGGTAGAAGGCTTTGAGGAGCTGGTTCGCTATTTTACAGCTGACCGAGATTACTGGCTTGAAGCAATTGAAACGAGTCAAAAGAAAATTCAGATTTCTTCTACAAAATCAGGCCGTATTCTCCTATCTTCTTTAGTACCTAATTCATGTCAAGTCTTGGGAGTATCGGCTACTCTTGAGATTAGTCAGAGAGTTTCTTTGGCAGACCTTCTAGGCTATCCTGAAGCCAAATTTGTTAAGATTGAAGCTGGTAAAAAACAGGATCAAGAAGTGGTCTTGGTCAAAGATTTTCCCCTGGTAACAGAAACCTCCTTAGAAGTCTATGCCAGAGAGGTAGCTGCTTTACTAGTGGAAATTCAAGCTTTCCAGCAACCGATTTTGGTTCTCTTTACTGCTAAAGACATGCTTCTAGCAGTATCGGATTTACTTCCAGTTAACCACTTGTCCCAGTATAAAAATGGGGATGTTCATCAGCTAAAGAAACGCTTTGAAAAAGGTGAACAACAAATCCTGCTTGGTGCAGCAAGTTTCTGGGAGGGAGTTGATTTTTCAAGTCATCCTTTTGTGATTCAAGTTGTATCAAGACTTCCTTTCCAAAATCCCCAAGAACCCTTGACGAAAAAGATCAATCAGGAACTGAATCAAGAAGGGAAAAATGCCTTTTATGATTATCAATTGCCGATGGCTATTATTCGTTTAAAACAGGCTTTGGGAAGAAGTATGAGACGTGAACACCAACGTTCCTTAACCCTCATTCTGGATAGGAGAATTGTCGGAAAACGATACGGCAAGCAAATAGTGACTTCTCTAGCAAAAGAAGCGAGTGTTACAACGATTGCTCAATCTGAAGTTAATGAGGCTATTGATAGATTTTTAAATGAACTTTGATAAATAGTATTGTATGAAAGTATAAGGTTAGTGTATATGAAACGTTCTCTCGACTCTAGAGTCGATTATAGTTTGCTCTTGCCAGTATTTTTTCTACTGGTTATTGGCGTGGTGGCTATCTATATAGCCGTTAGTCATGATTATCCAAATAATATTCTGCCCATTTTAGGGCAGCAGGTCGCCTGGATTGCCTTGGGGCTTGTGATTGGTTTTATCGTCATGCTCTTCAATACAGAGTTTCTTTGGAAGGTGACCCCCTTTCTATATATTTTAGGCTTGGGACTCATGGTTTTGCCGATCGTCTTTTATAATCCAAGCCTGGTTGCATCAACGGGTGCCAAAAACTGGGTATCAATAAATGGAATTACCCTATTCCAACCGTCAGAATTTATGAAGATATCCTATATTCTCATGTTGGCTCGTGTGATAGTTCAATTTACAAAGAAACATAAGGAATGGAGACGCACGGTTCCGCTGGACTTTTTGTTAATTTTTTGGATGATTCTCTTTACCATTCCAGTCCTAGTTCTTTTGGCACTTCAAAGTGACTTGGGGACGGCTTTGGTTTTTGTAGCCATTTTTTCAGGAATCGTTTTATTATCAGGGGTTTCTTGGAAAATTATTATCCCAGTATTTGTGACTGCTGTAACAGGAGTTGCTGGTTTCTTAGCAATCTTTCTTAGCAAGGACGGACGAGCTTTTCTTCACCAGATTGGAATGCCGACCTACCAAATCAATCGGATTTTGGCTTGGCTCAATCCCTTTGAGTTTGCCCAAACAACGACTTACCAGCAGGCTCAAGGGCAGATTGCCATTGGGAGTGGTGGCTTATTTGGTCAGGGATTTAATGCTTCGAATCTGCTTATCCCAGTTCGAGAGTCGGATATGATTTTCACGGTCATTGCAGAAGATTTTGGCTTTATTGGCTCTGTCCTTGTTATCGCCCTTTATCTCATGTTGATTTATCGTATGTTGAAGATTACTCTGAAATCAAATAACCAATTCTACACCTATATTTCCACTGGCTTGATTATGATGTTACTCTTTCATATCTTTGAGAATATCGGTGCCGTAACAGGTTTGCTTCCTTTGACTGGGATTCCCTTGCCTTTCATTTCTCAAGGGGGATCAGCTATTATCAGTAATTTGATTGGTGTTGGCTTGCTTTTATCGATGAGTTACCAGACTAATCTAGCTGAAGAAAAGAGCGGAAAAGTTCCATTCAAACGGAAAAAGGTTGTATTAAAACAAATCAAATAAGGAGAAAATCATGGTAACAGTAGCAGTTATGTTAGCTCAGGGCTTTGAAGAAATTGAAGCCTTGACAGTTGTAGATGTCTTGCGTCGCGCCAATATCACTTGTCATATGGTAGGATTTGAAGAGCAAGTGACAGGCTCGCACGCAATCCAAGTAAGAGCAGATCGTGTCTTTGATGGTGATTTATCAGACTATGACATGATTGTCCTTCCTGGAGGGATGCCTGGTTCTGCACATTTGCGCGATAATCAGGCTTTGATGCAAGAATTGCAAAGTTTCGAACGAGAAGGGAAGAAACTGGCAGCTATTTGTGCGGCGCCAATTGCCCTCAATCAAGCAGGGCTATTGAAAAACAAGCAGTACACTTGTTATGACGGTGTTCAAGAGCAAATCCTTGATGGTCACTACGTCAAGGAAACAGTAGTGGTAGATGGTCATTTGATAACCAGTCGAGGTCCATCAACAGCCCTTGCCTTTGCCTACGAGTTGGTGGAGCAATTAGGAGGAGACGCAGAGACTTTACGAACAGGAATGCTCTATCGAGATGTCTTTGGTAAAAATCAGTAAAACGGGAGTTATTCTCTCGTTTTTCATGTGGAAAAATCAGGGAAATCATCGCTTTTTTCATAAAAAAATGCTATAATGAAGGGTATGAAATATCACGATTATATCTGGGATTTAGGTGGAACTTTACTGGATAATTATGAAACTTCAACAGCTGCCTTTGTTGAAACATTGGCACTGTATGGCATCACACAAGACCACGATAGTGTCTATCAAGCTTTAAAGGTTTCTACTGATTTTGCGATTGAGACATTCGCTCCCAACTTAGAGCATTTTTTAGAAAAATACAAGGAAAATGAAGCCAGAGAGCTAGAACACCCGATTTTATTTGAAGGAGTTTCTGACTTATTGGAAGATATTTCAAATCAAGGTGGCCGTCATTTTTTGGTCTCTCATCGAAATAATCAGCTCTTAGAAATTTTAGAAAAAACTTCTATAGCAACCTATTTTACGGAAGTAGTGACTTCTAGCTCAGGCTTTAAGAGAAAGCCAAATCCTGAGTCTATGATTTATTTAAGAGAAAAATATCAGATTGGCTCTGGTCTTGTCATTGGTGATCGGCCGATTGATATTGAAGCAGGTCAAGCTGCAGGACTGGATACCCACTTGTTTACCAGTATCGTGAATTTAAGACAAGTATTAGACATGTAAGAAAAAGGAATAAGATGACAGAAGAAATCAAAAATCTGCAGGCACAGGATTATGATGCCAGTCAAATTCAAGTTTTAGAGGGCTTAGAGGCTGTTCGGATGCGTCCAGGGATGTATATCGGGTCAACTTCAAAAGAAGGTCTTCACCATCTAGTCTGGGAAATTGTTGATAACTCAATTGATGAGGCCCTGGCAGGATTTGCCAGTCATATTCAAGTCTTTATTGAGCCAGATGATTCGATTACTGTTGTCGATGATGGGCGTGGTATCCCAGTCGATATTCAGGAAAAAACAGGCCGACCTGCTGTTGAGACAGTCTTTACGGTTCTTCATGCTGGAGGAAAATTCGGCGGTGGCGGCTATAAGGTCTCAGGTGGTCTTCACGGAGTAGGGTCATCAGTAGTTAACGCCCTTTCCACTCAATTAGATGTTCATGTCCACAAAAACGGTAAGATTCATTACCAAGAATACCGTCGTGGTCATGTTGTCGCAGACCTTGAGGTAGTCGGAGATACAGATAGAACTGGAACAACGGTTCACTTCACACCAGACCCAGAAATCTTTGCTGAAACAACAACCTTTGATTTTGATAAATTAAATAAACGGATTCAAGAGTTAGCCTTTCTAAATCGCGGTCTTCAAATCTCCATCACAGATAAGCGTGAAGGTTTGGAACAAACCAAGCACTATCATTATGAAGGTGGGATTGCTAGTTACGTTGAATATATCAACGAGAACAAGGATGTTATCTTTGATACACCAATCTATACAGATGGTGAGATGGATGATATCACAGTTGAGGTAGCCATGCAGTACACAACGGGTTACCATGAAAATGTCATGAGTTTCGCCAATAATATTCATACCCATGAAGGTGGAACGCATGAACAAGGTTTCCGTACAGCCTTGACACGTGTTATCAACGATTATGCACGTAAGAATAAGTTACTGAAAGATAATGAAGACAACTTAACAGGGGAAGATGTCCGTGAAGGCCTGACTGCAGTTATCTCAGTTAAACACCCAAATCCGCAGTTTGAAGGACAAACCAAGACCAAATTGGGAAATAGTGAAGTGGTCAAGATTACCAATCGCCTCTTCAGTGATGCTTTCTCCGATTTCCTCATGGAAAATCCACAGATTGCCAAACGTATCGTGGAAAAAGGGATTTTAGCTGCTAAGGCTCGTGTAGCTGCCAAGCGTGCGCGTGAAGTCACCCGTAAAAAATCTGGTTTGGAAATTTCCAACCTTCCAGGTAAACTAGCAGACTGTTCTTCTAACAATCCTGCTGAAACAGAACTCTTCATCGTCGAAGGAGACTCAGCTGGTGGATCAGCCAAATCGGGTCGTAACCGTGAATTTCAGGCAATTCTTCCAATCCGCGGTAAGATTTTGAACGTTGAAAAGGCAAGTATGGATAAGATTCTAGCTAACGAAGAAATTCGTAGTCTTTTCACAGCGATGGGAACAGGATTTGGGGCAGAATTTGATGTTTCGAAAGCCCGTTACCAAAAACTCGTTTTGATGACCGATGCCGATGTCGATGGAGCCCACATTCGTACCCTTCTTTTGACCTTGATTTATCGTTATATGAAACCAATCCTAGAAGCTGGTTATGTTTATATCGCCCAACCACCAATCTATGGTGTCAAGGTTGGAAGCGAGATTAAAGAATATATTCAGCCAGGAGCAGATCAAGAAATTAAACTCCAAGAAGCTTTAGCCCGCCATAGTGAAGGACGTGCCAAACCAACCATTCAGCGTTATAAAGGTCTGGGTGAAATGGATGATCACCAATTATGGGAAACAACCATGGATCCCGAACATCGCTTGATGGCCAGAGTTTCTGTGGACGATGCTGCAGAAGCAGATAAAATCTTTGATATGTTGATGGGGGATCGAGTAGAACCTCGTCGTGAGTTTATCGAAGAAAATGCTGTCTATAGCACGTTGGATGTCTAAAAAATTGGGAGAAGTAGTTCCCTTGGTCTAAAAAATATGATATAATCATTACGATTGTTTCAAGTAAAAAAGGAGTTTGATATGTCTAATGGACAACTAATTTATTTAATGGTTGCAATTGCAGTCATTTTAGTTCTGGCTTATGTAGTGGCAATCTTTCTACGTAAGCGAAACGAGGGAAGATTAGAGGCGCTAGAAGAAAGAAAAGAAGAACTATACAATCTTCCAGTAAATGATGAAGTAGAAGCTGTAAAAAATATGCACTTGATTGGACAAAGTCAAGTGGCTTTCCGTGAATGGAATCAAAAATGGGTCGATTTATCTCTCAACTCTTTTGCCGATATTGAAAATAATCTCTTTGAAGCAGAAGGCTATAACCATTCATTTCGTTTTCTCAAGGCCAGTCATCAAATTGACCAAATTGAGAGTCAAATTACTTTGATTGAAGAAGATATTGCTGAAATTCGCAATGCTTTGGCAGACTTAGAGAAGCAAGAATCTAAAAATAGTGGTCGTGTTCTCCATGCTTTGGATTTATTTGAGGAACTTCAGCATAGAGTTGCTGAAAATTCAGAACAGTATGGTCAAGCCTTGGATGAAATTGAAAAACAATTAGAAAATATCCAATCTGAATTTTCACAATTTGTAACCTTGAATTCATCGGGTGACCCTGTGGAAGCCGCAGTGATTTTGGATAATGCTGAAAATCATATCTTGGCTTTGACACATATTGTTGATCGTATACCAGCAATTGTAACAACATTATCTAAAGAGCTACCAGATCAACTAGAAGATTTAGAAGATGGTTATCGTAAACTAATTGATGCTAATTATCATTTTGTTGAAACGGATATTGAAGCACGTTTCCACTTGCTTTATGAAGCATTCAAGAAAAACCAAGAGAATATTCGTCAGTTGGAATTGGATAATGCCGAATATGAGAATGGACAGGCACAAGAGGAAATCAATGCCTTGTATGATATTTTTACTCGAGAAATTGCTGCTCAGAAAGTAGTGGAAAATCTACTTGCAACTCTTCCAACTTACCTTCAACATATGAAAGAGAATAATATTTTATTGGGAGAAGATATTGCACGTTTGAGCAAGACCTATTTACTTCCTGAGACAGCTGCAAGCCATGTTCGTCGTATTCAGACAGAATTAGAGAGTTTTGAGGCAGCTATTGTTGAGGTAACTTCAAATCAAGAAGAACCAACCCAAGCTTATTCAGTTCTTGAAGAAAATCTTGAGGATTTACAAACTCAACTAAAAGATATTGAAGATGAGCAAATTTCAGTTAGTGAGCGCCTGACACAAATTGAGAAAGATGATATCAATGCACGTCAAAAGGCCAATGTTTATGTCAATCGTCTCCATACTATCAAGCGATACATGGAAAAACGCAATCTGCCAGGTATTCCACAAACTTTCTTGAAGTTATTCTTTACGGCAAGCAATAATACCGAGGATTTAATGGTTGAGTTAGAACAGAAAATGATTAACATTGAATCTGTTACCCGAGTTCTTGAAATTGCAACGAATGATATGGAAGCTTTAGAAACGGAAACTTATAATATTGTACAGTATGCAACCTTGACAGAGCAACTCTTACAATATTCTAACCGCTATCGCTCATTTGATGAACGCATTCAAGAAGCATTTAACGAAGCTTTAGAGATTTTTGAAAAAGAATTTGATTATCGCGCTTCATTTGACAAGATTTCTCAAGCATTGGAAGTGGCAGAGCCTGGTGTAACCAACCGCTTTGTTACCTCATATGAGAAAACACGTGAAACGATTCGTTTTTAATAAAAGAAAAAGATTTGATTGTGTGAGGAGCAGAATCAAATCTTTTTCTATAGTAATATCGTGAGCAAAAGATTTCAAAATGATAAAAACGCATAATAGCGGGTGTAAAAACTCTTGCTACTATGCGTTTTATTATGGAAAGACTTATTGGACTTTCTCTCAAATCGAGTTTTTACTCAATTTCCTTACTTGATTGGGATTGAAATTCCAATCAATTTCTCTGAGTAGAGTGTCTTGATATTGGCTTCATCAATAGAGTCCTTATCAATTTTACGTTTCAAGAAAAATTCTTGAATGGTTTCGATTTCAGGCTCACGAATAGCACGGTGTTTATTTGAGATGAGGATTTCATAGTGAAGCGGCGCTTGGGTAAAAATAACATCAGTATTTCCTGCTGAGTAAACCTCAACAAGGGTTGCATCTGTACTTTCTAGCTGGCTTTTTACAAGTTGCGAGTGTGAGTTTGTCGTATTGATAAGCTTCATAATATTTCCTCCGATTTTCTAATTCTATTATAGCACTTTTTGAATAAAGTCGCTTGATTTATACTCAATGAAAATCAAAGAGCAAACTAGGAAGCTAGCCGTAGGCTGCTCAAAACACAGTTTTGAGGTTGTAGATAAGACTGACGAAGTCAGTGACCATATCTACGGTAAGGCGACGCTGACGTGGTTTGAAGAGATTTTCGAAGAGTATTAGCCAATCTTATGCTGTTTTTTCCAAGATTGGATGGCCCATTTATGGCTACCACGTTTAAGATTTTCAATAGCCTCATCAATAGGGAACCAAGCAATATGATTAAAGTCTTCTAGTGGCTTTTGCACTTCTTTGAAAGAAGTCGCTTCATAGAGGTAGGCAGGATTGTAGTAGTAGGTATCACGGTGACGAGAGTAGAAATATTCGTCAGCTTGTCCGTAATAGGTACCAATTTCAGCAGTGAATCCAAGTTCTTCAATCAATTCACGTTTTAGGGCTTCCTGATGATTTTCCCCTGCTTCAATTTCGCCACCTGGTAAGAACCAAGCACCATTAGGAGCTTGAACTAAAACTATTTGTTTTTGTTCAGCGTCAGGAATAACTGCATATACTCCATAGCGTGCAACATAGTCTGTATTCGCTTTTTTTTCTCCGAAAGTTGGGTTTGCCATTGCATTTTCCTCATTATCTAGTATCGTTATTATTATCATAATGGACAAAGGGCAAGCTGTCAAGAAATTACAGTTATTTTAGTAAAAAAGAAGCAGAAAATTTTCATTTTCTACTTATTTTATATAGTATTTATTTTTCTGTTTCAGAAGCTTTCACTTCAGCTTTTTTGGCAGACTTAATTTGAATCTTGCCCTTGCTGGTCATAACTGCCTTGAGGTCTTTTTCGCTTGGATTTTCAAGGTAGTAGTCAGTGATTGCGTCCTCAATATAGTCTTGAATAGTCCGGCGAAGTGGGCGTGCTCCCATTTTTGGATCATAACCGAGGTCAACCAATTTTTCCTTGACTTTGTCTGTCACATCGAGATGGATATTGTTGCTAGAGAGGCGCTTATTAACATCAGCTAGCATAAGCTCGACGATTTGAAGGAGGTTGTCTTTGCTGAGAGCTTTGAACTCGATGATGCCGTCAAAACGATTCATAAATTCTGGGCTAAAGAAGTTGCCGAGTTCACCGAGAACAGAGTTGGTACGTCCTTCGCGCGCTGCCCCAAAACCAACGCTAGCTTCGGCCTTACCTGTACCTGCATTTGAAGTCATGATGATGATGGCATCCTTAAAGCTGACGGTACGTCCTTGCCCATCTGTCAAACGACCATCATCCAAGACCTGGAGGAACATGTGCATAACATCAGGGTGAGCTTTTTCCACTTCATCGAGAAGGATGAGAGAATATGGATTGCGGCGAACTTTTTCAGTTAATTGACCAGCCTCATCATAGCCAACATAACCTGGAGGAGCGCCGACCAACTTAGCCACACTATGTTTTTCCATGTATTCACTCATATCAAAGCGAATCATACTGTCAGCAGAACCAAAGAGTTCGATAGCTAGTTGTTTGGAAAGTTCTGTCTTACCGACACCAGTTGGTCCGACGAAGAGGAAGCTTCCGATTGGGCGGTTAGGTGTACCGAGACCGACACGATTACGGCGAATAGCCTTGGCAATCTTATCGACAGCATCATCTTGTCCAATAACATGAGACTTGAGATCTTCGGCTAGATGGATGAGTTGAGATTGTTCTTTCTCTTTCAAATCACCAACAGGGATATTGGTTTTCTGCTCAATAATGTGCTCAATAGTTTTCTCGCTGATGATAGGAGTATCTTGGTCTGTGACCTTTTTCTTTTGCATTTCTTTATACTTGGCAATCTGGTCGCGGAAATAGGCAGCCTTCTCAAAATCTTCTTCTCGTGTAGCTTGAGATTTGAGATTTTCAGCCTCAATCAAGCGCTGATCAATGACTTTAGGATCCACAAAATTCAAGGTCAAGTTCATCTTAGAACCTGCTTCATCTAGGAGGTCAATGGCCTTGTCAGGTAAGAAGCGGTCTTGAATATAACGATTGGAAAGAGTTGCAGCTGCTTCAATTGCAGCATCGGTATATTGAACGTGGTGATAGTCTTCGTATTTCTTTTGAATTCCTTTGAGGATAATGATTGTTTCGTCCACCGTTGGTTCATCGACTTTGACAGGCTGCATACGACGCTCTAAGGCAGCATCCTTTTCAATGATACGGTATTCATTGAGGGTAGTAGCGCCGACAAGTTGCAGTTCTCCACGAGCAAGGGCTGGCTTGAGGATATTTCCAGCATCCATATTACCATCGCTCGCAGAACCTGCACCGACAATTTCATGGATTTCATCGATAAAGAGGATAATATCCTCACGTTTGCGAATTTCTTCCATGAGTTTTTGCATGCGTTCTTCAAATTGTCCTCGGATACCTGTTCCTTGAACCAAGCTAACCACATCCAAGCGGATGACTTGTTTGCCTTGGAGTTTATGTGGAACATCGCCATCAACGATTTTCTGAGCTAGACCTTCGACAACGGCCGTTTTTCCGACACCTGGTTCACCGATAAGGACAGGATTATTCTTGGTTCTACGATTGAGAATCTCGATGACACGGATAATCTCATCGTCGCGCCCGATAACGGGGTCAATGTCTCCACGACGGGCAATCTCAGTTACGTTGATACCAAATTCTTCTAGCAGGCCTTTTTCTTGGCTTGGGGGCGGAGTTTGAGCAGATCCACGATTTTGGGAACCATAACCGCCGTTTCCACCGTAACCTCCACCTGATTGGGTTGGGGGAATAGGAGGAGTATTGCTAGAAGGTCTGAAATTGTTTAGATCATTGAAGAAATCACCAAAAGGATCGAAATCACGATTGTTCAAATCTGTCATTCCTTTAAAGAGACTGTTATTAGGATCTGTTTTGATAATCTTGTAGCAGTTTTGACAGAGGTCAATTTGTTTTTGTTTTCCATTGAGATTGGTGTAAAGATGAATTGTTGAGTCGTTGATTTTACAGTTTTGACAAAGCATACATCTACCTCATTTCTTTCTTTAGCCTGACCTGTTCAAAGGTCAAAAATAGTCAAATTCCTATACTCTCATTATAACAGGATTGGGGTGTAAAGCAAGTAAAAAGATTGAAGCTTTGAGAAGTTGTTACAATGAAAATTTTTGTGAATTTGGACTAAAAAAAATCCTATTTGTGAGACAAAAAGGATTTTGGTTAGACATGCAGGGGCAATCCCAGCTTGCTTTAGATTAGTAGAGGAGTTCGTAAATCTCCATTGCAATTAAGTCAATGCTATCAAAAGTATAAGTTTCGCGAGCTTCTACATCACGAAGGGTAAAGATTGATCCGTTTTCTTCGTCGTGGCTGTATGCAACTTCTGCAACAACAACTCCTTCGCGTTCAAAATTACGTTTTAAATTTCCGCCATCGTTTGCCATTGCTTCAAGGCGGTTGATGATTCTAACCAAATGTGATTCCATTTTGATTCTCCTTCATTTCTTATCGTTACTATTTTACCATAAAGGAGGCCAACTTGACTAGAAAAAACTAAGATTTCTCGCTAATTCTGCTAGTTTAAAGATTTTTAAATAAATTGGATAAAAGATTTGAATTTTAATTCAATGCATGTTATAATCATACAGTACTCTATTTTAGAAAGCAGTGTGACTATGAATTTTTCTTTTTTACCTAAGTATTTACCTTATTTTAACTATGGGGCTGTTGTGACGGTTCTCATTTCTATCTGTGTTGTCTTTTTGGGAACTATTTTGGGTGTTGTCTTGGCTTTTGGGCAACGTTCAAAGTTTAAACCGCTTGTTTGGCTGGCCAACTTGTACGTTTGGATTTTCCGCGGGACACCGATGATGGTTCAGATTATGATTGCCTTTGCTCTAATGCATATCAATGCTCCGACTATTCAGGTTGGAATTTTGGGTGTTGACCTTTCTCGTCTGATTCCAGGGATTTTGATTATTTCTATGAACAGTGGTGCTTATGTTTCTGAGACTGTTCGTGCCGGAATCAATGCAGTTCCAAAAGGTCAGCTAGAAGCGGCTTATTCGCTAGGGATTCGTCCTAAAAATGCGATGCGGTATGTGATTTTGCCACAAGCAATCAAAAATATTTTGCCAGCATTGGGGAACGAATTTATCACCATTATCAAGGACAGCTCCCTCTTATCAGCTATTGGGGTTATGGAGTTGTGGAACGGTGCTACAACAGTTTCTACAACAACCTATCTACCTTTAACACCACTTTTATTTGCAGCCTTTTATTACTTGATTATGACTTCTATTTTGACAGTAGCCTTGAAAGCTTTTGAAAAACGTATGGGACAAGGAGATAAGAAATAATGACAGAAACCTTGATAAAAATTGAAAATTTACATAAATCCTTTGGAAAGAATGAAGTATTGAAGGGCATCAACCTCGAGATTAAAAGAGGAGAAGTTGTTGTTATCATCGGTCCTTCGGGGAGCGGGAAATCTACCTTGCTTCGCTCTATGAATTTGTTGGAAGAAGCAACAAAGGGGAAGGTTATCTTTGAGGGAGTCGATATTACGGACAAGAAGAATGACCTGTTTGCCATGCGTGAGAAGATGGGCATGGTTTTCCAACAATTTAATCTCTTTCCTAATATGACTGTGATGGAAAATATCACCTTGTCACCTATCAAGACCAAAGGTGAGAGCAAGACAGTGGCTGAGAAGAGAGCCCAAGAGCTTTTGGAAAAAGTTGGTTTGCCAGATAAGGCAGACGCTTATCCACAGAGTTTGTCAGGTGGTCAGCAACAACGGATTGCCATCGCGCGTGGTTTGGCTATGGAACCAGATGTTTTGCTCTTTGACGAACCAACTTCAGCCTTGGATCCTGAGATGGTAGGTGAGGTATTGGCTGTTATGCAAGACCTTGCCAAGTCAGGAATGACCATGGTTATCGTAACACATGAGATGGGATTTGCCCGCGAGGTGGCAGATCGTGTTATCTTTATGGCAGACGGTGTGGTTGTTGAAGACGGAACACCTGAACAGATTTTTGAACAAACCCAAGAACAACGGACTAAGGACTTCTTGAGTAAGGTTTTATAATCTATTTTAAAATTTCAAGACAAGATTAGTGAAAAGCTCAACCAGAGCTTTTTCTTATAGTTTGAAACTATAGGATTGCCTAGGAAAGAAGTGTTAGAGGGTACTAGCAGTTTTTGGTATAATGGAAGATATTTGAAAGAAAAGAAAAGAGAAGTGATATGACACAGATTATTGATGGGAAAGCTTTAGCTGCCAAATTGCAGGGGCAGTTGGCTGAAAAGACTGCAAAATTAAAGGAAGAAACAGGTCTAGTGCCTGGTTTGGTAGTGATTTTGGTTGGGGACAATCCAGCCAGCCAAGTCTACGTTCGCAACAAGGAGAGGTCAGCTCTTGCGGCTGGTTTCCGTAGCGAAGTAGTGCGAGTTCCAGAGACCATTACTCAAGAGGAATTGTTAGACTTGATTGCCAAATACAATCAAGATCCAGCTTGGCATGGGATTTTGGTTCAGTTGCCATTACCAAAACATATCGATGAAGAGGCGGTTCTATTGGCTATTGACCCAGAAAAGGATGTGGATGGTTTCCATCCTCTAAATATGGGACGCCTTTGGTCTGGACATCCAGTTATGATTCCATCAACACCTGCAGGAATTATGGAAATGTTTCATGAATATGGGATTGACTTGGAAGGTAAAAATGCGGTCGTCATCGGTCGTTCTAATATCGTTGGAAAACCCATGGCCCAGCTTCTTTTGGCAAAGAATGCTACAGTGACCTTGACTCACTCACGCACCCATAATCTCGCTAAGGTGGCTGCAAAAGCGGATATTCTTGTAGTAGCAATCGGTCGCGCCAAGTTTGTTACTGCTGACTTTGTGAAACCCGGTGCGGTAGTCATTGACGTTGGGATGAACCGAGATGAAAATGGTAAGCTCTGTGGGGATGTGGATTATGAGGCAGTTGCCCCACTTGCTAGCCATATTACGCCAGTCCCTGGAGGTGTCGGTCCTATGACCATTACTATGCTGATGGAGCAAACTTATCAAGCAGCACTTCGGACATTGGATAGAAAATAAGAGAAAAATCGCTGAAGAGAGTGTATTTTCTATAGCTATATCTGAAATGGCAGAAATGAGTATTAAATTTTAGAAATAAGTTTATAAAAGGAGGTCTGCGCCTCCTTTTTGTTGTATAATGGAGTGAGGTGATTAGATGATTTTAAAAATTTATAATGGGGAATATAGTTTACAATGGGATGGAATATACTACTTATCACTAATTGATTATCCAAATATTCAAGAGTGGGAATTAGAAAAAATTGCTAAATTTATAGCTTACGAAAAACTTCATAAACGTCAAACAAGTATTGAGTGTGCTGATTTTTGTTTAAAAAAAGAAATTTTAGATTACATCTATCAGCATCCCTTTCTGCCACCATTTACCCCTACAGATAAAAGAGTAGCCTCGACTTATGATCTACATAAGAGGTTAGTGACTTCGGACTACTGTAGTCATACTACGACTATAGATGCAGCGATTTCTATCTTTAAAACAGGTCAGCTCTTATCTGCTGTGAAAGCCTTTGGGCGAGATGCTGAGGAGTTGGTTTTGGATAGTAGAAATGCTGCATCGGATCCGATAGATTATTTTGACTATGTCATGTTAGGGTGGTCAAATACAAGTTCTGGTTATCGATTAGCGATGGAGCGTTTATTAGGTCGAGCTCCTTCAGAGAAAGAATTACAAGACAAGTTTATTCCTGGAGTGAGTTTTCATTTTATCTATACAGATTTGATTAAAGTTACTGGTTATATTTTTGATGGCTACCATGTTGCAAAAATTAAGGACATGTTGAATTTATTTAGTGAGTTGTATATTTGTATTATTCCAACTCATAATAAGAGCCAATTTGAAAATATTATTCCAACTAAAATACAAGATAGGGTGCATTATCTTGACTATGCTGGAGAAGACTTAGAAGAGTGGACTAAGAAAGTCTATCAAGTTGTTTTAAAACAATCAGATAAAGGATAGTTGAGGAAAAACGATGAGAGTGATTGAGCAAGCATTATTAGAAAAAGTCATTATAAAACGTTCTCGTACAAGTCATAAAGGAAACTATGGTCGTCTGCTGTTGCTTGGTGGGACTTATCCTTATGGTGGCGCCATCATTATGGCTGCTTTGGCAGCTGTTAAAAGTGGGGCTGGTTTGGTGACTGTTGGAACAGATAGGGAAAATATCCCAGCTTTGCACAGTCATTTACCTGAGGCTATGGCCTTTTCTCTTCAAGACCAGCAATTGTTAAAAGAGCAATTGGAGAAGGCAGAAGTTGTCTTGCTGGGGCCTGGTTTACGAGACGATACTTTTGGAGAAAATATAGTAAAACAGGTCTTTGCTAGCTTAAAAAAGAATCAGATTTTGATTGTAGACGGAGGGGCCTTAACTATCATTGCTAGGATAAGTTTGTCGTTTCCGTCTAACCAGCTTATCCTAACTCCCCACCAAAAAGAATGGGAAAAGCTGTCTGGTATTGCTATTGAAAAGCAAAAGGAAGCTGCAACGGCTAGTGCCCTAACTTCCTTCCCTCAAAGAACAATTTTGGTGGAGAAAGGCCCAGCTACTCGTATTTGGCAAGCTGGTCAGTCTGATTATTACCAGTTACAGGTTGGCGGTCCCTATCAGGCGACTGGGGGAATGGGAGATACGCTTGCTGGAATGATTGCAGGATTTGCAGGCCAATTCCGACAGGCCAGTCTCTACGAACGTGTGACAGTAGCGACCCATCTTCATTCAGCTATTGCCCAAGAACTAGCTCAAGAACAGTATGTGGTTTTGCCAACGGAGATTAGTAATTGTCTTCCTAAAGTAATGAAAATTATTTGTCAACAAGAGAGGGTAAGCGAAGATAAATTTGTTTAAAATAGACAGAGAAACCTACTTCCTTCTCTTGATTTATGATTCTTGAAATGCGCCTGCTTTAATGCTAAACTAGACGTATCAAAGTTAAGGTCTTGTTTTTGGAACTGGAAAGAGATGAACAAATCAAATACATAAAAGATAAACTCATTTTTATTCGTTTGGTAAAAAGAAAATGCATATTTTTAAAGAAAGATTGATGAAAAATGTAGATTTGATGTTTTTACTTGAATAAAAAGCGGTTTCATAGTAGAATAAGAACTGAGAATGATGGAGGTAAATCGGTGGAAAATCTGAAGAAAATGGCAGGTATCAAGGCTGCTGAGTTCGTGAGCGATGGAATGGTCGTTGGACTTGGAACAGGCTCGACTGCCTATTATTTTGTCGAAGAAATCGGTCGTCGTATCAAGGAAGAAGGATTGCAGATTACAGCTGTAACAACTTCTAGTGTGACCACTAAACAGGCAGAAGGCCTTAATATCCCGCTCAAGTCTATTGACCAAGTAGACTTGGTTGATGTGACGGTTGACGGGGCGGATGAAGTTGATAGTCAGTTTAACGGAATCAAAGGCGGTGGTGGTGCTCTTCTGATGGAGAAGGTTGTTGCGACACCATCAAAAGAATATATTTGGGTGGTGGATGAAAGCAAGCTGGTCGAAAAACTAGGTGCTTTTAAATTGCCAGTAGAAGTGGTTCAGTATGGTGCAGAGCAGGTCTTTCGTCATTTTGAACGAGCTGGCTACAAACCAAGCTTCCGTGAAAAAGACGATCAACGTTTTGTGACCGATATGCAGAATTTTATCATCGATCTTGCCTTGGATGTCATCGAAGATCCAATTGCTTTCGGACAAGAATTGGACCATGTCGTTGGTGTCGTAGAACACGGTTTATTCAACCAAATGGTGGATAAGGTCATCGTTGCTGGACGAGATGGGGTTCAGATTGTAACCTCAAGAAAAGAAAAATAGAAGGGGGCATAAGATGTCTAAATTTAATCGTATTCATTTGGTGGTACTGGATTCTGTAGGAATCGGTGCAGCACCAGATGCTAATAACTTTGTCAATGCAGGGGTTCCAGATGGAGCTTCTGACACACTGGGACACATTTCAAAAACAGTTGGTCTGAATGTGCCAAACATGGCTAAAATCGGTCTAGGAAATATTCCTCGTAAAACTCCTCTTAAGACTGTAGCAGCTGAAAGCAATCCAACTGGATATGCAACAAAATTGGAAGAAGTATCTCTTGGTAAGGATACCATGACTGGACACTGGGAAATCATGGGACTCAACATTACTGAGCCTTTCGATACTTTCTGGAACGGATTTCCAGAAGAAATCTTGACAAAAATCGAAGAATTTTCAGGACGTAAGGTCATTCGTGAAGCTAACAAACCTTACTCAGGAACAGCCGTTATCGATGATTTTGGACCACGTCAGATGGAAACTGGAGAGTTGATTATCTATACTTCAGCTGACCCTGTTTTGCAAATTGCTGCCCACGAAGATATTATTCCTTTGGACGAATTGTACCGTATCTGTGAATACGCTCGTTCAATTACTCTTGAGCGCCCAGCCCTTCTAGGACGTATCATTGCTCGGCCTTATGTAGGTGAACCAGGTAACTTCACTCGTACTGCAAACCGTCGTGACTTGGCGGTATCTCCATTTGCACCAACTGTTTTGGATAAATTGAATGAAGCTGGTATCGATACTTATGCTGTTGGTAAAATCAACGATATCTTTAACGGTGCTGGTATCAACCACGACATGGGCCATAACAAGTCAAATAGCCATGGAATTGATACACTATTGAAGACCATGGGCCTTGCTGAGTTTGAAAAAGGATTCTCGTTCACAAACTTGGTTGACTTTGATGCCCTTTATGGCCACCGTCGTAATGCTCATGGCTACCGTGATTGTTTGCATGAGTTTGATGAACGCTTACCTGAAATTATCGCAGCCATGAGAGAGAACGACCTTCTCTTGATTACTGCGGATCACGGGAACGACCCAACTTACGCAGGAACAGACCACACTCGCGAATATATCCCACTTTTGGCTTACAGTCCTGCCTTTAAAGGAAATGGCGTCATTCCAGTCGGACATTTCGCAGATATTTCAGCGACTGTTGCCGATAACTTTGGTGTGGAAACTGCTATGATTGGGGAAAGTTTCTTAGATAAATTGGTATAAGATGACTCGCTATGCTTTGCTGGTGAGAGGCATCAATGTTGGTGGCAAGAATAAGGTCGTCATGGCGGAGCTTCGTCAAGAACTGACAGATTTGGGACTGGAAAAGGTTGAAAGCTACATCAACAGTGGCAATGTTTTCTTTACTTCGACAGGGCTAAAAGCCCAATTGATTGAAAAATTAGAGACTTTCTTTGAAGCCCGTTATCCATTTATTCAGAGCTTTTCTTTACTGAGTCAGGAAGACTATGAAGCAGAAGTGGAAAATCTCCCAGCTTGGTGGAGCGAAGACTTGGAACGAAAAGACGTCCTATTTTACACTGAGGGTTTGGATGTGGATCAAGTCATCGAGAAAGTAGACAGTTTAAAACTGGAAGATGAAGTTCTTCATTTTGGAAAACTTGGTATTTTCTGGGGGAAATTTTCTGAAGAAACCTACTCTAAAACTGCCTATCACAAGGATCTGCTCAAGATGCCTTTCTATCGCCACATTACCATTCGCAATGCTAAAACTTTTGACAAAATCGGTCAAATGCTAAAAACTAAAAAAGGAGACACACAATGACATTTTTAGATAAAATCAATGAAACAGCTGCCTTCCTGAAAGAAAAGGGAATCCAAGCGCCTGAGTTCGGTCTAATCCTTGGGTCAGGACTTGGAGAATTGGCAGAAGAAATCGAAAATCCAGTTGTAGTAGATTATGCTGATATTCCAAACTGGGGCCGTTCAACAGTAGTTGGCCACGCTGGTAAATTGGTATATGGGGAACTTGCAGGTCGCAAGGTCTTGGCTCTTCAAGGTCGCTTCCATTTCTACGAAGGCAATCCTCTGGAAGTCGTGACTTTCCCAGTTCGTGTCATGAAAGTCCTCGGATGTGAAGGTGTCATTGTAACCAATGCGGCTGGTGGTATCGGATTTGGTCCTGGTACTTTGATGGCTATCTCAGACCATATCAATATGACAGGACAAAACCCATTGATAGGTGAAAACTTGGATGACTTTGGTCCTCGTTTTCCAGATATGTCTAAGGCCTACACACCAGAATACCGTGCTACTGCCCATGAAGTAGCTAAAAAACTGGGTATCAAGCTTGATGAAGGTGTCTATATCGGTGTAACTGGTCCAACTTATGAAACACCAGCAGAGATTCGTGCCTATAAGACACTGGGAGCAGATGCAGTTGGTATGTCTACTGTTCCTGAAGTGATCGTGGCAGCCCACTCTGGCTTGAAAGTTCTAGGAATTTCATGTATTACTAACTTTGCGGCTGGTTTCCAAGAAGAACTCAATCACGAAGAAGTTGTAGAAGTAACCGAACGTGTCAAAGGTGATTTCAAAGGCTTGCTTAAAGCTATTCTTGCAGAATTGTAAGAAAAAAGATTTAAAAGGGGGAATGCCTCTTTCCTTTCATGGTTGACTATTCGGAATAAAGAAGAAACATAGGTAGACTATGGGGTTCTTCCTACTCTTGTACCTGAAAGAGTCTGACAGTTAGCATTGTGAAAGACAAGATTCTAGGATACTAGCATTAGCTTCCTACCAAGCAGACTAGGATGATAAGGAAAGATAAGAATGAATTTATACTCAATGAAAATCAAAGAGCAAACTAGGAAGTTAGCCGCAGGTTGCTCAAAACACAGTTTTGAGGTTGTAGATAAGACTGACGAAGTCAGTGACCATATCTACGGTAAGGCGACGCTGACGTGGTTTGAAGAGATTTTCGAAGAGTATTACTTTCTGAATTTCTCAACCTTGTCTTATATAGGGGACAAGGAGATTTAGTTTGAGTCTGCTTATAAATAAACGAAAAGAAAGATAAGAAATAATGAAAATTGGTCAACGAATTATGCGCTTTGGCATAAAAAAATTAAGTATCGGAGTTGTATCTGTTGCAGTCGGCTTCGCATTTCTAGCTCCAGCTGGAATTTCAGCCAATGAAGTAAAACAAGATGTAACATCTGAAGTGGCAACAAGAGTGCCAGATTCTAAGGAGGAATTGAGAGAGCCGGAAAATGTTGCTCCAAAACTAGAAACTCCTCTTAGAGAGGAGCCAAGACTAGCTCCTCAACCGCTTCCGGAAGCAAGTGAAGTTCTTGAAAACAAAAGGGAAGAGTCAAAAGTAGAGATGACAGAGCCAGCTCAAGACTCACCTGTTCATGCTCCTGTAGAAGAAACTAAAGAAGAAGTTGTGACAGAAAAACCAACAAATACTCGTTCTCTAACCGCAGAAGATTTGGTGAAGATTTCCAAAGGGGAATTGCATTTAGAAAATGATTTGATTGATGAATCTCTCTATGGTGAAAAAGTTCTTGATTTGGAAGGGGATGATGACCAAGATGGCATCAAAAACAAAGATGAACTTTATGTTTACAACAAAGATGGTAAGGATTATCTAGGATATAACAGTCATCCCTTGCTAGCAGACAGTGATGGGGATGGTTTGGCAGATGGAGAAGATGACAATAAGAAAGAATGGTATGTCACAGATCGTGATTCTCTTCTCTTTATGGAGTTAGCCTATCGAGACGATGATTATATTGAGAAAATTTTAGATCATAAGAATCCTTTCCCTAGTCTCTATCTTGACCGTCAAGAATACAAACTCATGCACAATGAATTGGCTCCTTTCTGGAAAATGAAAAAAGCCTACCATACAGATAGTGGTTTGGATGCTTTCTTATTTGAGACCAAGAGCGACCTTCCTTATCTCAAAGATGGAACGGTGCACATGTTGGCTATTCGTGGAACGCGAGTTAATGACGCCAAGGACTTAAGTGCAGATTTGGTTTTATTAGGTGGAAATAAACCAGCTCAAGCAGATGATATCCGCAAGGTTGTTGGGGAATTAGCCAAGGATAAAAGTATTACCAAGTTGTATATGACAGGTCATTCTCTTGGAGGCTACCTAGCTCAGATTGCAGCGGTTGAAGCTTACCAAAAATATCCTGACTTTTATAACCATGTATTGAGGAAAGTGACGACTTTCAGTGCGCCTAAAGTGATTACTTCCAGAACTGTTTGGAATGCTAAGAATGGTTTCTGGGATGTTGGTTTGGAAAGCCGTAAATTAGCTGTTAGTGGAAAAATTAAGCATTATGTAGTTGATAATGATAATGTTGTGACTCCATTGATTCATAATGATCGTGATATTGTTACATTTACAGGTAATTCACGCTTTAAACACCGTTCTCGTGGCTATTTTGAAAGTCGAATGAATGATATTCCTAACTTTAATATTGGTAAACGAGCTACCTTGGATAAACATGGTTATCGTGATCCGAAATTGGATAAAGTGCGATTCTTTAAGAAACAGGCTCTGCCTCAATCTTCTAGTCAACCAAGCGCTGAACCAATGGAAAATATTGCCTTAGGGAAACAGGTTACTCAAAGTTCGACAGCTTTCGGAGGAGATGCTAGAAGAGCTGTGGATGGCAAAGTTGATGGTAACTATGGTCACAATTCTGTCACTCATACCAACTTCCAATCCAAGCCTTGGTGGCAAGTAGATTTGGCTAAAGAAGAAACCATTCGCCAAATCAATATTTACAACCGAACAGACACTGCCCAGGATAGATTGGCAAACTTTGATGTCATTCTTTTAGACAGTTCTGGTAAAGAAATTGAGAGAAAACGAATAACATCTCTTAAAGATGTGTCAGCACAAATTGCGATTAACCATAAAAAAGCGCGCTATGTTCGGATTGAGCTAGAAGGCTATAATGCCCTCAGTCTTGCAGAAGTCCAAGTATATCGTGCTGAGAATATCGCTTGGAAAAAACAAGCTAAGCAAAGTTCTACTGATTTTGGTGGAGATGCTAGTCGAGCCTTGGATGGCAATACCAATAGTAGTTATAGCCAGCAATCAATTACCCATACAAAATTTGAAAACCAGCCTTGGTGGGAAGTTGATTTAGGTCGTACAGAACAGGTAGGACTTGTTCGCCTTCATAACCGTGGGGATGGCGAGCTTTCTAAACGTCTGTCAGACTTTGATGTGATTTTATATGATGAAAAAGGGAAAGAAGTTGCTAGACAGTATGTTTCTAAACTTGACGGAACGAGCTTGGATGTTCAATTAAATGGGAAATTGGGACGCCGTGTTCGTGTGCAACTACGTAAGAACAATCAAGCCCTCAGTCTTGCAGAAGTAGAAGTTTTCCGCTTTATCGCTACGAATGGTGAGACAGCGACACAAGTTTCTAAGCCAGTTCAACCAATCAGTCAGACGCCTGTGAAAGATAAAACATTGACAATTCAACATAGTGGAGCTTACATTGCTCGCTACTCTATAACTTGGGAAGAAGTTACAGTAGACAAAGATGGAAACCAAGTTGTTCGTAGTCGTTCTTGGGAAGGAAACGGTCGCAACCAGACTGCAGGTTTTGTCCTCAACCTCCCAATCAAAGAAAATATGAGAAATCTGCGAATTAAGATTGAAAAGAGAACAGGTCTTATCTGGAATAGATGGCAAACAATCTATGAAAATAGACCAATTTTAGCTCAACCCCACCGTAAAATTACCCATTGGGGAACAACATTGAATTCTAAGATTTCTGATGACGATGTCTTGTAATCTGATGATACAATGACAGTTAGATAATTTAGTTTATAATATAACTACCTGAGTTTGTCCGGAACTCAGGTAGCTCTCTGTGAAAGAAAAAAATAAAACAGAAAGGTAGAGCGCGTGTTCTAATTTGAACACGAGCAGAAATTCGTACCTATAAGATGCTTGGAACAGATGTGGTCGGAATGTCAACTGCTCCTGAAGTTATTGTTGTAGCCTACTCGGGTTTGAAACTTCTAGGAATTTTATGTATTACTAACTATACTACTGGTTTCAAAGAAGAGATTAACCACGAAGAGGTTATAGAAGTGACTGAGTGTGTTAAAGGTGATTTTAAAGGCTTACTTAAAGCCGTTTTTGCTGAATTATTACTATGTTAAAAGAATTGAGGAGTATTTTTCTACATTATCTTTTAAAGATAATAGAGGAGATAGCTTTTGGTCAATCAGAGCATCAAACTGTATTCTTGACAGATGGAGTTTCCTCGTCGCGGATAGGATTAAGTTTAATAATCGTGGGTGCCAGCTCATCCTTGGTCTGGTATTTCTTGCAAAAAAAATCACAGATTTTTTCCATTAAAGCGCAGATGAAGGATGAGACTTCACAATACAAACTTCATTTTTTAAAACAGCTATTTCATTCAATTTGGCAGATTATTGCAGTTGTAGGGGGAGCACCTATTGGTAAAGAAGCTGCGCCACGAGAGATTGGGACTCTATTTGCAGGACCAATTGGAAAAATATGTTCTCTCTCTCTAAGAAGGATCAAATTTTTCTCCTTGCTTGTGGTGCTGGTGCTGGTTTAGCAGCTGTCTATCAGGTTCCATTAACAAGTGTCTTCTTTGTTTTTGAAACTCTAGGAATTGCTCTATCTATTAAACGAGTTGTCTTAGTCGGTTTGACTACCTATGTCTCAACCTATACAGCAGGCTTGGTTATTTCAGATCAGGCTCTCTACCAGATTCCAGCCATCGCATGGTCATTAAAGGAAATGTGGATTATTCCCTTGCTACTTCTTTTCTTAACCCCACTAGCTTGGTTTTTTGGTTGCTTAAGTAAAGAAGTGTCTTCAAACAGGATAAAAGATAAACGAGTACTTCTCACATTGCCTACAGCTTTTCTTTTTCTTGCTGGGTTGGCAAGTTATTTTCCACATCTACTTGGAAATGGACGTATGATGGCTCAGGAAGTATTGAATGCTAGCAATGGTAAAACAGTATTCCTCTTGTTTATCCTAAAAGCACTGGTCGTTCTTATTACTCTGTGGGCAGGGACCTATGGTGGTACTCTTACGCCATCTTTTGCCTTGGGGATGGCTGGAGCTGCTCTCTTTGGAATGATTCTAGGTGGGGATAACCAGCCAAGCATTTTGCTTTTGGGATCGGTTTGCTTTTTGTCTGTGACCTTGAGGGCTCCCTGGTCTGCAACTGGATTAGTAATAGGGTTCACTGGGCTAGCTTTAGATTCTCTTCCGTATCTCTTAGTAACAGCTGTTTTAGCCTATGAATTTGCAAAAATATTAGACCGTTTTTCTTGGGCTAACATACTGTGTCAGAAGTCAAAGAATAAAGAATAGAGTAATAAGATAGAGAACGATCGTTTCTTCTAATCAAAGATTTATCTTAAAAGATTAAAAACTATTGTCAATTTATCAATAACTGTTTGAAATAAAAAAGAAGTAGGCTTATCGGAGTCATGATTGAATCCGATTTTTCCTAGCTATGAAATATAAAAAAAGAAAGGTAGAGCGAGATGTTCTGATTTGAACACGAGCGGAGAACTTTTCTAAAAACTTAGAGAGGGTAGTTTGGTTTTGAATTGAACCCGTGCTATTCTCCTATTTGTCATCAAAATTAAGAAAGAAAGGAATTGAACCCACCCTAAAAGCAGTGGGAAAAAGATAGTTGGTCTAACGAGCATCGCTCACTGAACCCAACTCCTATTTTCCCTTTGCTTTTTGACGGGTTTGGTATCTTTCTGATTATAAATTTTAGAATAAAGAAAGGATGGGTTAACTGTATTCATTGAACTGAATACGGGCGGAGAACTGTGTAAAAAAGATAAACTGTCTAGCATCTGCGATGCGTCGTCAGTTTCCTATTTTTACTTTGTTCTCTGTCGCCCTTTATATCTTAACTATGTCTATCCATATTGCTGCTCAGCAGGGTAAAATTGCTGATAAAATTCTTCTTCCTGGGGATCCTCTTCGTGCTAAGTTTATTGCGGAGAATTTCCTTGAAGATGCTGTTTGTTTTAACGAAGTACGTAACATGTTGGGTTATACTGGTACTTACAAGGGTCACCGTGTATCTGTCATGGGAACTGGGATGGGTATGCCCTCTATTTCGATTTATGCGAGTGAGTTGATTGTTGACTACGGTGTGAAGAAATTGATTCGTGTTGGAACTGCGGGTTCTTTGAATGAAGATGTACACGTTCGTGAATTGGTTTTGGCGCAAGCAGCTGCAACTAATTCAAACATCGTCCGTAATGACTGGCCACAGTATGATTTCCCACAAATCGCTAGCTTTGACTTGCTGGACAAGGCCTACCATATCGCCAAAGAACTTGGTATGACAACCCACGTTGGGAACGTTTTGTCATCTGATGTCTTTTACTCAAACTACTTTGAAAAGAATATCGAGCTTGGTAAATGGGGAGTTAAGGCTGTGGAAATGGAAGCGGCAGCTCTTTACTATTTGGCGGCTCAGCACCATGTTGATGCTCTTGCTATCATGACCATCTCTGATAGTTTGGTTAATCCAGACGAAGACACAACTGCAGAAGAACGCCAAAATACCTTCACCGATATGATGAAGGTTGGTTTGGCAACCTTGATTGCAGAATAATTATAGCCAAAAAAGGAAGCCCTTCTTTATGAATTGGAGGACTTCCTTTTCTTATCCAGAAATTGATCTAGTTCTTTCTGATTTCGAAGAATAGTGACTTTATGTGAGTATTCTTGGCAAAGTTTTTGGTAATTCTCTTTTTGAGCTTTAGTCCGCCCATCCCAGAGAATCCAACGAATAAATTCCCAGTTGAATTGCTCGGGGCATCCCTTAGCCATACTTTCTCTGACTTTTCCTCGGTATTTAAGATAACGCTTAAAGGCCCGAAAGAGACAGGTAAATGGTGAAAAATTGAGAAAGATGATTTGGTCAGATTCCTGCATTCTTTCCTCATAGAAACACCAAGAATAATTACCATCGATGACCCAAGCTTCATGCTTGGTGAGAAAATTTTTCATCTCGGTTAACATCCAATCACGGTCACTGTCTTGCCAACCAGGTTGAAATTGGAGTGTGTCCATGTGAAGTTTTGGGATGGAGTAGTAGAGAGATAACTTTTCAGCTAGCGTTGACTTACCAGCACCAGAATATCCGATAATTGCGATTTTCATTTTCTACCCTTTCCTATTTGGAGACAAAAAAACAGCCTCTATGGACTGTTTCTTATTTAGCAAGTTTAGCTGAAAGACGAGCTTTATCGCGGCTTGCTTTGTTTTTGTGAATCAAACCTTTAGTTTCTGCTTTATCGATAGCTGAGCTAGCAGCACGGAAAAGTTCTTCAGATGGGTTTGCTTCGAAAGCTTTGATAGCAGTACGCATAGCTGATTTTTGAGCTGAGTTCTTTTCGTTTTGTTTAACGTTCAATTCAGCGCGTTTGATAGCTGATTTAATGTTTGCCAATGTTCTTACCTCCATATTTACTAACTATACCATTATATCTGAAAACTTACGTTTTGACAAGGGAAAATTACTTTTTTAAGTAAATTTCATCGATTTCATGGTTCTTACTTTTATGTAGAATCACTTCCGCACGATTTCTGGTTGGTTCAATATAATTTTGTAGATTTGTGAGATTGATACTGGTCCAGACCTGATGGGCAAAGGACTCCACTTCCCCAATCGGCATTTGTGTAAAACGATAATAGTAGCTATTAGGGTCATTTTGGGCTAGGCTCAGCATTTTCAAGAAACGGTCCAGATACCAACTCTCGATGTCATCGACTGCAGCATCAACATAGATGGAAAAGTCAAAGAAGTCAGTAATGTAGAGACGCTCGTTTTGTGGATTTTGAAAGACATTGATTCCTTCAACAATCACAAAATCAGCAGCTTTGACGCTTTGCTTTTCCTCGGGTACGATGTCGTAGACTTCATGAGAATAGACAGGAATATCTACATCTTGTCCATTTTTGATGCGGTCCAAGAAGTTGAGAAGAGCTTCCATATCATAGCTTTCAGGAAATCCTTTACGATTTAAAATCCCCTGCTCAATCAAGGTCTGGTTGGGATAGAGAAAGCCATCAGTTGTAACCAACTCAACACTAGCATCAGTTACAGTTCTAGAAAGCAGGATTTGAAGTAGGCGACTGGTTGTGGATTTTCCAACGGCAACACTCCCAGAAACCCCAATAATAAAAGGCTGAGATTTACTTTCACGTTGGAGGAAAATTCCTTTTGAAAAGGCTAAATCTTCCTTAGTTCGCTTGTAAATCTGAATCAGATGAGCCAAGGGGAGATAGATATCTGTAACGTCTTGAAGACTGATTTGGTCATTAAAACTCTTGATAGATTCCAATTCTTCTTCTGTCAAAGGAGGTGTTGTCTTTCGATGTAAAGATTGCCAAGTCTGGCGGCTGATTTTTTCAAAATGTAAAAATTCGTTGGTCATTTGTTTTCCCCTAGATATTTTGTCTATCATACCATAAAAAGCTAAAAAAATAAAGCGGTTTCTTGAATGTGGTAAGTCAATAGTATATAATATAAGTAGATAGAGGATGAACAATTTATTGATGAAGTAGGAGCTGCTTTATAGCTGACTTATCAGCTATAAAGGGGGCTTTGGGGTTTATAACTTATAGGAGGTGTACTATGAAAATCTTGAAACCTTACCTATTGGAACTCTGTTTTATTTTAAGTTTTGCCTTACCTTTTATAAAAGGAGTCAATGCGGATAATGGTAGACGCTTTGTGGAAATCTATTACGGTTTTACTTTTTTGATGGAGCATGCCATTATAACAACTGTCTTTATCTGTTCGCTCTTGATTGCTTGGCTACTCAAAAAACGGTGGACGAAACGACTTGCTGCTGGAAGTTATCTATTTTTGATTTTGTGGATTGCGACAGAGGGTTATTTCTTCCGCATGTCGATAGAAGATTTGCTACGACTTTGGACAAGTTCAGAAATCTTGACACAAACTTATCAGTTGGGTTTTTATTTAAACATTTTGTTGGGAATCCTATTGATAGTGAAATATTTAAAAGTAAAGAAATAGCGCTGACAATGCGTCTGATGATAGACAATAAACTTTGTGTTATGTGTTTTATCGTGGCAATGATAACTGTAGTCCTAGATGAAATACAATTTGCTTATAAAAGTTGAAAGAGATTGAAGGGGAGCTATTGTAAAGCAACTTCCTTCAATCTTTTTGTCTCATTCTGGATATGTAAACGATTTACAATTTAAGTCAAATTATGGTAAAATAGTTTCATGAGTAAAATGTATTATGCAGAAAATCCTGACGCTGCTCACGATATTCATGAGTTGAGAGTAGAATTGTTGGGAGAAAAAATGACCTTTTTGACGGATGCAGGTGTTTTTAGCAAAAAGATGGTTGATTTTGGAAGTCAACTCTTGCTCAAGTGTCTTGAGGTCAACCAAGGAGAGACAGTCCTAGATGTAGGCTGTGGTTACGGTCCATTAGGATTGTCCTTGGTCAAGGTTTACGGAGTTCAGGCGACCATGGTTGATATCAATAATCGTGCCTTGGATTTGGCGCGACAAAATGCTGAACGAAATAAAGTAGAAGCGACGATTTTCCAGTCCAACATCTATGAACAAGTTGAAGGGAATTTTGACCACGTCATTTCTAATCCTCCTATCCGTGCAGGAAAGCAAGTGGTTCATGAAATCATTGAGAAAAGTAAAGATTTCTTGGAAATTGGTGGTGATTTGACAATCGTCATCCAGAAGAAACAAGGGGCTCCAAGTGCTAAGTCTAAGATGGAAGATGTGTTTGGAAATTGTGAAATCCTTAAAAAAGACAAGGGATACTATATCCTTAGAAGTGTGAAAGAATGAGAGCAGTTGATTTAATCCAAAAAAAACGAGACGGTCAAGAACTGACTTCGAGTGAAATTGAATGGTTAGTTGAAGGCTATGTGTCAGGAACGGTTCCTGATTATCAGATGTCTGCCTTTGCTATGGCTGTCTATTTCAAAGGAATGACGACTCGTGAAATTTCTGATTTAACGATGAATATGGTTAAGACTGGGCAAGAGTTTGACCTGTCTGTCATTGATGGTGTGAAAGTTGACAAGCATTCTACGGGTGGTGTTGGTGATAAGGTGACCTTGATTTTGGCTCCTCTTGTTGCTAGCTTTGGTGTGCCTGTGGCAAAAATGAGTGGTCGTGGTCTCGGCCATACTGGTGGAACAATTGATAAATTGGAGTCCATTAAGGGCTATCAAGTCGAGCGCAGTCAAGAAGATTTCATTCGTCAGGTTCAGGATATTGGAGTATCTGTCATTGGGCAATCAGACCAGCTGGTCAAAGCTGATAAGCTTCTCTACGCCCTCCGTGATGTGACCGCAACTGTCGACACGATTCCTTTGATTGCGAGTTCGGTGATGAGCAAGAAAATTGCGGCAGGGGCGGATGCTATTTTGCTAGACGTGACTGTCGGTGAGGGTGCCTTCATGAAGACGGTTGATGAGGCGCGTGAATTGGCTCAAACCATGGTGGAACTTGGTAAGGCTGTTGGACGGAAGACAGTAGCAGTGATTACGGATATGAGCCAGCCTTTGGGACGAGCGATTGGAAATCGTCTGGAGATTCTTGAAGCATTGGAGATTTTACAAGGGCAAGGCCGTCAGGATATTACCCACTTCATCTGTGAATTGGCTCAAATTATGCTTGGCCTGGCAAATATAAATAAGACAGTTGAAGAAGTTCGCCAACATCTTGAAAATCGTCAAGCGCTGGCTAAGTTTGAGGAGATGGTCCAAGCCCAAGGTGGAGACTTGGAGGACCTCTATCGCCCAGTCAATGTTGCCCATGTGGTGGAAATCCCTGCTCAGGAAACGGGTGTCATTTCTGCTCTTCCGGCTATGGAATTTGGGCTTTATGCTATGAGACTGGGAGCTGGTCGTGCAGTCAAGTCTGATGCCTTGGACTATGAGACAGGAATTGTTTTTGAAAAGAAAGTTGGAGATTCCGTTCAAAAGGGAGAAATTGTTGCAAAAGTATACACAAATGGAAAAATTTCTCCTCAGCTAGTTACAGATTTTCAAAAATATGTTAAAATAAATGATAGGGTGCAAAGTTTACGAGAAATTATAGAAATTATCTCATAAACAGCAGGAGAATCCGAATATGAAATTAAATAAATATATCGATCATACGCTTTTAAAACAAGATGCAACAGAAAATCAAATTGATTGTTTGTTGTCTGAGGCTAGGGAGTATGATTTTGCCAGTGTTTGCGTTAATCCGACCTGGGTTGAACATGCCAAAAAAGGGCTTGAAGGCACAGATGTCAAGGTCTGCACAGTAGTAGGTTTCCCTTTGGGGGCAACAACTTCAACTGTGAAAGCTTTTGAGACAAAAGAAGCTATCCAAAATGGTGCAGATGAGATTGATATGGTGATCAATGTTGGGGCTCTCAAATCAGGTAATTTAGCCTTGGTTGAATCGGACATCCGTGCTGTTGTAGAAGCAAGTGGTGACAAGTTAGTGAAAGTCATTATTGAAGCTTGCCTTCTGACAGATCAAGAAAAAGTTGTGGCTTGTCAATTAGCCCAAAAAGCAGGAGCTGATTTTGTTAAAACATCTACTGGCTTTTCAACTGGTGGCGCTACGATAGCAGATGTTCAATTGATGCGTGAAACAGTTGGGCCTGATATGGGTGTCAAGGCTGCTGGTGGAGCTCGTTCTTATGAGGATGCTCTTGCCTTTGTCGAAGCAGGTGCGACCCGTATCGGAACGTCAGCTGGAGTAGCAATTCTAAAAGGAGAATTGGCAGATGGCGACTACTGAGTTGATTGAACTGGCAATTGAAACCAGCAAGAAAGCCTATGTCCCTTATTCTCACTTTCCTATCGGAGCAGTTTTAGTAGCCAAAGACGGCAGTGTTTACACGGGAGTGAATATCGAAAATGCTAGCTATCCTTTGACAAACTGCGGAGAGCGTACAGCGATTTTTAAAGCAGTTTCTGAAGGGCAAAGAGAATTTTCAGAGCTGATTGTTTATGGTCAAACTGAAAAACCAATCTCACCATGTGGTGCTTGTCGCCAAGTAATGGTCGAATTTTTTGAACAAGATCTAAAAGTGACCTTAGTCGCAAAAGATAAATCGACGGTCGAGATGACGGTCGGGGAATTACTTCCATATTCTTTTACAGACTTAAATTAGTCTGAGTCGCTCTTTGAGTGGCACGGTCCTTGTGGCCAACCAATCCATACTTGCAACATCGTTGCACATCTTATTTAGGAGGTTCAGTAATGAACAAGAAACAATGGCTAGGTCTTGGCCTAGTAGCAGTGGCAGCAGTTGGACTTGCTGCATGTGGTAACCGCTCTTCTCGTAAGGCAGATTCATCTTCTGATGTGAAGACAAAAGCAGCAATCGTCACTGATACTGGTGGTGTTGATGATAAATCATTCAACCAATCAGCTTGGGAAGGTTTGCAGGCTTGGGGTAAAGAACACAATCTTTCAAAAGATAACGGTTTCACTTACTTCCAATCAACAAGTGAAGCTGACTACGCTAACAACTTGCAACAAGCGGCTGGAAGTTACAACCTAATCTTCGGTGTTGGTTTTGCCCTTCACAATGCGGTTGAAGAAGCAGCTAAAGAACATTCTGACTTGAACTATGTCTTGATTGATGATGTGATTAAAGATCAAAAGAATGTTGCGAGCGTAACTTTCGCTGATAATGAGTCAGGTTACCTTGCAGGTGTAGCTGCAGCAAAAACAACTAAAACAAAACAAGTTGGTTTTGTAGGTGGGCAGGAGTCAGAAGTTATCTCTCGTTTTGAAGCTGGTTTCAAGGCAGGTGTTGCCTCAGTAGACCCATCTATCAAAGTACAAGTTGACTATGCTGGTTCATTTGGTGATGCTGCTAAAGGTAAAACAATTGCAGCAGCACAATACGCAGCTGGTGCAGATATTGTTTACCAAGTAGCTGGTGGTACAGGTGCTGGTGTCTTTGCAGAAGCAAAATCACTCAACGAAAGCCGTCCTGAAAATGAAAAAGTTTGGGTTATCGGTGTTGACCGTGACCAAGAAGCAGAAGGTAAATACACTTCTAAAGATGGCAAAGAATCAAACTTTGTTCTTGCATCTACTTTGAAACAAGTTGGTACAACTGTAAAAGATATTTCTAACAAGGCAGAAAAAGGTGAATTCCCTGGCGGTCAAGTGATCGTTTACTCATTGAAAGATAAAGGGGTTGACTTGGCAGTAACAAACCTTTCAGAAGAAGGTAAAAAAGCTGTCGAAGATGCTAAAGCTAAAATCCTTGATGGAAGCGTAAAAGTTCCTGCAAAATAATGGATGGAAGTTATTTCTTAGGAAGCGGCCATCGGCCGCTTTTTAAGAGTTGAGACAAAGTCATTTTGTCTCAGTAAAGCTTGCTACTAGAGAAACTAGCAAGTTTTATTGAAATAAAATAAGACTCTGAAAGGAAGAGCACATGGCACACGAAAATGTCATTGAGATGCGTGATATTACCAAGGTGTTTGGTGAATTTGTTGCCAACGACAACATCAACCTGCACCTACGAAAAGGTGAAATTCATGCACTTTTAGGAGAAAATGGGGCTGGTAAGTCCACGCTAATGAACATGTTAGCGGGTCTTCTTGAACCAACTAGTGGTGAAATTGTGGTCAACGGTCAAGTTGTCAACCTCGACTCACCATCTAAAGCGGCTAGCTTGGGAATCGGAATGGTTCACCAGCACTTTATGTTGGTAGAAGCCTTCACAGTGGCTGAAAACATCATTTTAGGTAGTGAATTAACTAAAAATGGTGTATTAGATATCGCTGGAGCTAGCAAAGAAATCAAGGCTCTTTCTGAACGTTATGGCTTAGCTGTTGATCCTTCTGCCAAAGTGGCAGATATCTCAGTTGGAGCCCAACAACGTGTAGAAATTTTAAAAACCCTTTATCGGGGGGCTGATATCCTTATCTTTGACGAACCAACGGCTGTTTTGACTCCATCAGAAATTGATGAGTTGATGGCTATCATGAAAAATCTTGTTAAAGAAGGAAAATCAATTATCTTGATTACCCACAAGTTGGATGAGATTCGTGCAGTTTCTGACCGAGTTACAGTTATCCGTCGTGGGAAATCAATTGAAACTGTCGAAATTGCAGGGGCTACCAATGCTGATTTAGCAGAAATGATGGTGGGACGTTCTGTTTCCTTTAAAACAGAGAAACAAGCCTCTCAACCAAAAGAAGTAGTCTTGTCTATTAAAGACTTGGTGGTCAATGAAAACCGCGGTGTCCCAGCTGTTAAAAATCTGTCCTTGGATGTTCGTGCTGGAGAGATTGTTGGTATTGCAGGGATTGATGGAAATGGTCAGTCTGAACTGATTCAAGCCATCACAGGTCTTCGCAAGGTTGAATCTGGTAGCATTGAGCTAAAAGGAGATTCAATTGTAGGCTTGCATCCACGACAAATTACAGAGCTAAGTGTTGGGCACGTTCCAGAAGACCGTCATCGTGATGGTTTGATTTTGGAAATGATGATCTCTGAAAATATTGCCCTTCAAACCTACTACAAAGAACCACATAGTAAAAATGGAATTTTGAACTATTCAAATATTACTTCTTATGCTAAAAAGCTAATGGAAGAATTTGATGTTCGTGCTGCCAGTGAATTTGTGCCTGCAGCTGCACTCTCAGGAGGAAATCAACAAAAAGCAATTATTGCTCGTGAAATTGATCGAGATCCTGATCTCCTTATCGTCAGTCAGCCAACTCGTGGTTTGGATGTCGGTGCCATTGAATATATCCACAAGCGCTTGATTGAAGAGCGTGATAATGGTAAGGCTGTTCTAGTTGTCAGCTTTGAATTGGATGAGATTTTAAACGTCTCAGACCGTATTGCCGTTATACACGATGGTAAGATTCAAGGTATTGTATCACCAGAAACAACCAATAAACAAGAACTTGGTGTCTTGATGGCTGGTGGAAACTTGGGAAAGGAGAAGAGTGATGTCTAAAAAATTACAACAAATTTCGGTTCCCTTGATTTCTGTCTTCCTAGGAATTTTACTTGGAGCCATTGTCATGTGGATATTCGGTTATGATGCTATTTGGGGCTACGAAGAATTGTTCTATACAGCCTTTGGTAGTCTGCGTGGGATTGGAGAAATCTTCCGTGCTATGGGTCCTTTGGTCTTGATTGGTCTTGGTTTTGCTGTTGCCAGTCGTGCAGGTTTCTTTAACGTCGGACTTCCTGGTCAGGCTTTGGCAGGTTGGATTCTCAGTGGTTGGTTTGCCCTGTCGCATCCAGATATGCCGCGTCCCTTGATGATTCTAGCAACCATCGTGATTGCCTTGATTGCTGGTGGAATTGTTGGCGCGATTCCAGGTATTCTGAGAGCCTATCTAGGGACGTCAGAGGTTATTGTAACCATCATGATGAACTACATTGTCTTGTATGTAGGGAATGCCTTTATCCATGCCTTCCCTAAAGACTTTATGCAAAGTACAGATTCGACCATTCGTGTTGGTGCTAATGCAACCTACCAGACACCTTGGTTGGCTGAGTTGACTGGTAACTCACGGATGAATATTGGTATTTTCTTTGCCATCATTGCTGTTGCAGTTATTTGGTTCATGCTCAAGAAAACGACTCTTGGTTTTGAAATCCGTGCGGTTGGTCTTAATCCACATGCTTCAGAATACGCTGGTATTTCTGCCAAACGGACTATTATCCTATCAATGATTATCTCAGGTGCCTTGGCAGGTCTTGGTGGAGCTGTTGAAGGACTGGGAACCTTCCAGAACGTCTATGTTCAAGGGGCATCATTAGCTGTCGGATTTAACGGGATGGCGGTTAGTCTGCTTGCGGCCAACTCACCAATTGGTATTCTCTTTGCAGCCTTCCTATTTGGTGTTCTCCAAGTTGGAGCCCCTGGTATGAATGCGGCGCAGGTACCGTCTGAGCTTGTCAGCATTGTAACAGCGTCTATTATCTTCTTTGTCAGTGTTCATTACCTTATCGAACGCTTTGTCAAACCGAAAAAACAAGTTAAAGGAGGTAAGTAAAGATGTCTATTACAACCTTGCTCACCCTCTTGGTGTCTTCTATGCTGATTTACTCAGCGCCCCTCATCTTTACAAGTATTGGTGGTGTTTTCTCTGAACGTGGTGGTGTCGTCAACGTCGGCCTTGAAGGAATTATGGTTATGGGTGCCTTTTCTGGAGTTGTCTTTAACCTTGAATTTGCAGAACAATTTGGAGCAGCAACTCCATGGCTATCCTTGCTTGTAGCAGGATTGGTTGGTGGTCTCTTCTCTATCATCCACGCAGCAGCGACGGTTCATTTCCGTGCAGACCATGTTGTCAGCGGTACGGTATTGAACTTGATGGCGCCAGCCTTGGCTGTTTTCTTAGTGAAAGTCCTTTATAACAAAGGACAAACCGACAACCTAAGTCAGACTTTTGGACGCTTTGATTTCCCAGTCTTGGCAAATATCCCAGTGATTGGTGATATCTTCTTCAAGTCAACTAGTCTACTTGGTTATCTGGCGATTGCCTTCTCATTCCTTGCTTGGTTTATCCTCTTCAAGACTCGCTTTGGTCTTCGTCTCCGCTCTGTCGGTGAACATCCTCAAGCAGCAGATACTTTGGGAATCAATGTCTACAAGATGAGATATTTAGGGGTTATCATTTCAGGTTTCCTAGGTGGAATTGGCGGAGCGATTTATGCTCAATCCATCTCAGTTAACTTCTCAGTAACAACTATTGTTGGACCTGGATTTATCGCCCTTGCTGCGATGATTTTCGGAAAATGGAATCCAATCGGAGCCATGCTTTCTAGTCTATTCTTTGGGCTTTCACAAAGTTTGGCTGTTATCGGCTCTCAATTGCCATTCCTACAAGGAGTGCCTGCGGTTTACCTTCAAATCGCACCTTATGTCTTGACAATTCTTGTCTTGGCAGCCTTCTTTGGAAAAGCAGTTGCACCAAAAGCAGATGGTATCAACTATATCAAATCAAAATAAGCATACAAAAAAACGTCAGTTCTGTTCAAACTGGCGTTTATTTTTTAGAATTTTGATGGGTTAAGTTTAATCCCCAAGGGACAAGATTTTCAGTTTTATTTTTGATACGTGTGATATTATCCTTATGCCGAATGATAATCAAACTAGCCAGTGCTAGGATAATAGCGATGAAGAGAGGGTCATAGTGACTCAGGATAAAACCAAAAAGTGGAAAGAGTAGAACTCCGATGACAGCCGCAATCGATGCTGTGACACTAGAGAGTGAAATCATACTACCAAGATAGAGGGTTCCAAAGAAAACAACTGCTAGGTAGAGACAGAAGACCGGCGCAAATCCAAAAATCACACCTGCACTGGTTGCGACAGCCTTGCCTCCCTTAAATCCTGCAAAGATAGGGAAGGTATGACCAATAACAGCCAAAAGTCCAAAGATGAGAGGCGAAACGCCTTGCAGATGAAAAATAATCGGAAGAAGTGTTGCTAAGGTTCCTTTGAAAAAGTCAATCACAAAGGTTGCCATACCAGCTTTCTTACCTAAAATGCGGAAGGTATTGGTTGTTCCGGTATTTCCAGAACCATGTTCACGCAGATTGATTTGAAAGAATACTTGTCCAATCCAGAGACCAGACGGAATTGAACCCAGCAGATAGGCTAGGATTAATAAAACTATTGTAATCATACTCCTATTATATCATGAAATGGAGAAGAAAGGCAGAGAATCACTTCTGAAATTGTCACACCGGAGAAAGAAAAATTTTGCAAAATCCTTAGAAAACCTGTAGAATAGTAAAGATGAACGAATAGGAGGTTCCTTGTGTCAAAAAAGGAAATCAATATTAACAATTATAATGATGATGCCATTCAGGTGCTAGAAGGGTTGGATGCGGTCCGTAAACGTCCAGGGATGTATATCGGATCGACTGATGGTGCTGGTCTCCACCACCTAGTCTGGGAAATCGTCGATAATGCGGTCGATGAGGCCTTGTCTGGATTTGGTGACCGTATTGATGTGACCATTAATAAAGATGGCAGTTTAACGGTTCAAGACCATGGACGTGGGATGCCGACAGGTATGCACGCTATGGGAATTCCAACTGTTGAGGTTATCTTTACCATTCTTCATGCCGGAGGGAAATTCGGTCAAGGAGGCTACAAGACTTCTGGTGGTCTCCACGGGGTGGGTTCTTCCGTTGTAAATGCTCTATCTAGTTGGCTGGAGGTAGAAATCACTCGTGATGGTGCAGTCTATAAGCAACGTTTTGAAAATGGTGGAAAACCTGTTACGACCTTGAAGAAAATCGGTACAGCACCCAAGTCTAAGACAGGTACTAAGGTTACTTTTATGCCTGACGCGACGATCTTTTCGACGACAGACTTTAAATACAATACCATCTCAGAGCGCCTTAATGAATCAGCCTTCCTTTTGAAAAATGTGACCTTGTCCTTAACGGATAAGCGAACAGATGAAGCGATTGAGTTCCACTATGAGAATGGGGTACAAGACTTTGTTTCTTATCTGAATGAAGACAAGGAAACCTTAACGCCTGTCCTCTACTTTGAAGGTGAGGATAATGGTTTTCAAGTGGAAGTAGCTCTTCAGTACAATGATGGATTTTCAGATAACATTCTGTCCTTTGTCAATAACGTTCGCACCAAGGACGGTGGAACGCACGAGACAGGACTCAAGTCAGCCATTACTAAGGTTATGAATGACTATGCGCGTAAGACGGGGCTTCTCAAGGAAAAAGATAAAAATCTTGAAGGGTCAGACTACCGTGAGGGACTTGCTGCTGTTCTTTCTATCTTGGTTCCTGAAGAACATCTTCAGTTTGAAGGCCAGACCAAGGACAAACTGGGAAGCCCTCTTGCTCGTCCCGTTGTGGATGGCATTGTGGCTGATAAGTTGACCTTCTTCCTCATGGAAAATGGAGAACTAGCTTCTAACCTCATTCGCAAGGCTATTAAGGCCCGTGATGCTCGCGAAGCGGCACGTAAGGCGCGTGATGAGAGCCGAAATGGGAAGAAAAATAAAAAAGACAAGGGCTTGCTGTCTGGGAAATTGACCCCAGCCCAGTCTAAGAATCCTGCTAAGAATGAACTCTATCTGGTTGAGGGGGACTCTGCCGGCGGTTCTGCCAAGCAAGGTCGTGACCGCAAGTTCCAGGCCATCTTGCCTCTTCGTGGTAAGGTTATCAATACAGCCAAGGCCAAGATGGCGGATATTCTCAAAAATGAAGAAATCAACACGATGATTTATACCATCGGTGCAGGTGTGGGAGCAGACTTCTCCCTTGAAGACGCCAACTATGACAAGATCATTATCATGACCGATGCGGATACTGATGGTGCCCATATCCAGACCTTGCTCTTGACATTTTTCTACCGTTACATGCGTCCTCTAGTCGAGGCAGGTCATGTCTATATCGCCCTTCCGCCTCTTTACAAGATGTCCAAAGGCAAAGGCAAGAAAGAAGAAGTGGCCTATGCTTGGACGGACGGAGAGCTAGAAGAACTCCGCAAGCAGTTCGGTAAAGGCGCTACCCTCCAACGATATAAAGGACTTGGTGAGATGAATGCAGATCAGCTCTGGGAAACAACCATGAACCCAGAAACTCGTACCCTCATCCGTGTCACAATCGAAGACCTAGCCCGCGCCGAACGCCGCGTCAATGTCCTCATGGGCGACAAGGTCGAACCACGCCGTAAGTGGATTGAAGACAATGTCAAGTTTACGCTGGAAGAAGCGACAGTTTTTTAAGTTAGTTTTTAATGAATGGGTATAAACATGAGAACTGAAACAGAAATGCTCGATGTAATTTTAAAGACTGCTGAAACCTTACAAGTCGCGGCTGTCGCCATGTCTGGTTCACGGACTGATACAAAAGTCTCAAAAGATGAATTTCAAGACTATGACGTAGTCTATGTTATAGAGAATCTGGACGAGCTGATTACAGATTTATCTTGGTTGGACCAGTTTGGCAAACGCGTTATCGAGCAAGAGGTTGCTCTTGACCATCGTCGTCTAAATCTTATGCTTTTTGAAGATGGTAATCGCATTGATTTGACCCTCTGCCCTAAAGAACACATGAAAGAATGGGTAGATAGCGAGTCGAAATTCATAGTTTTAGAAGATGAGAAGAGCCTGTTTGAGTCATATTATCCCAGTCCAAAGCGTTTCTGGATACATCCAGCTACTGAGACAGATTTTAAAAATTCCTGCAATGAATTTTGGTGGGTGTCAGCCTACGTGGTCAAAGGAATCTGTCGTAAGCAAGTCATCTATGCCACTGACCATCTCTACGGCATTTGTCAACAAGAATTCTTGAAAATTTTGGCTTGGCAGGTAGCAAGTGATAAGGGAAAAGTAGACGTCGGCAAGAATTATAAATATCTCTTTAACTATTTACCTGCTGAGAAAGAAAAGGAATTCTCGAATCTGCTTGATTTTTCAAGTGTAGAGAAACTTACTAAGTCTTTGTTTGCTACGATGCAACTTTTCCACCAAGAAGCTCACTCCCTTGCTCACAAGATGGGCTTTGGCTACGATAAGGAAGTGGCTGAGAAGATGATTAAGTATGCTGAGGAAAGAGTGAAGAAGTTTGGGAATAACTAGAAAAATGAAAAAGCGAGAGGAGAAGACTCATGATTGAAAAAGTGGAACGCCTCATTACAGAGATTAATCGTATTCATCGAGAATATTCTAAAGATTATTTTAAAACGGGTAAGGTGGAAAAAATCAATCTCAAGCATACCTTTTCAAAAGTTCCGACGAAAGCGATTTTGGCCTACCGTCTGAATTTACATGAGTCAATTAATGATTATCTGATGAAAGCGGATGTCCAAGATATTGCCTATGTTTATCGTGTCAAAACTTCTGAGTCTATTTTAGATAAAATTACACGTTTTTCAGAGCGTCAAGAGGGCTATCCTGTGAATTCAATTCTTAATGATATTTTTGGTGCTCGTATGATTTTAAGTTCCAAAGAGATTGCTCAAGTCATGGAGGAATTAGATGATTGGCAAGAGCTGTACGGACTAAAAAACTGGTATTTACGTGATAAAGATGGCTATGTCGGTATTCATATCTATTTTAAAAATAAAAGTAATTTTCACTATCCATGGGAACTCCAACTTTGGGATAAGAAAGATGTAGATAGCAATATCGCTAGTCATATCAAGTATAAACGAGGATTTGTGAAGTAGACACTTCAAGTGGAAATGACGATACAGGAATTGGGTGAAACTCACTTACTCTATATTTTTTCTTTTTCCATAATATTTACTCTCCATTCTTCGAAAGGAGTTGAACACGCCCTAAATGCTATGTGAAAATTCCTTAATACTAACCGAATCAATAAATTTTAAACACTTTAAACTACAGAAAGGATAGTTTGGTTACTTATCGTAACTGAACACGGGACTAAGACTTAGGAAACAAGAGAAATCTACTTGGGTTCATTGAACCCTATATCGATTTCCTATTTTTCTACAGAAATTTTCGGCAAGCCGAATCGTCCCTTTATATCTTAACTGAACACCTTTTCTGTAAAAACCTACTCTATATTCTTTGAAAGGAGTTGAACACGCCCTAAATGCTGGGTGAAAAAGATAAATTCTCTTGTGAGCTTGCTTACTTCAAGAATTTTCTATTTTCACTTGGTATTTTACGGGCTCTGTATCCTATATGAGTAACATTCAAAACATGTCCCTTGAGGACATTATGGGAGAGCGCTTTGGTCGCTACTCCAAGTACATTATTCAAGACCGGGCCTTGCCAGATATTCGGGATGGCTTGAAGCCGGTTCAGCGTCGCATTCTTTATTCGATGAATAAGGATGGCAATACTTTTGACAAGAGCTACCGCAAGTCGGCCAAGTCTGTCGGGAATATCATGGGGAATTTTCACCCACACGGTGACAGTTCCATCTATGATGCCATGGTCCGTATGTCACAGGACTGGAAAAATCGTGAGATTCTAGTCGAAATGCACGGTAATAACGGTTCTATGGACGGTGATCCGCCTGCGGCTATGCGTTATACTGAGGCGCGTTTGTCTGAGATTGCAGGCTACCTTCTTCAAGATATCGAGAAAAAGACCGTTCCTTTTGCTTGGAACTTTGATGACACCGAAAAAGAGCCGACTGTTCTGCCAGCAGCCTTTCCAAATCTTTTGGTCAATGGTTCGACTGGTATTTCGGCTGGATATGCCACAGACATTCCTCCCCATAATTTGGCTGAGGTCATTGATGCGGCGGTTTACATGATTGACCATCCAACGGCCAAAGTTGAAAAACTCATGGAATTCTTGCCTGGGCCAGATTTCCCTACAGGAGCTATCATCCAAGGACGTGATGAAATCAAGAAAGCTTATGAAACCGGAAAAGGGCGCGTGGTTGTTCGTTCCAAGACCGAAATTGAAAAGCTAAAAGGTGGTAAGGAACAAATTGTTGTCACTGAGATTCCCTATGAGATTAATAAGGCCAATCTAGTCAAGAAAATCGATGAAGTCCGTGTCAATAACAAGGTAGCAGGAATCGCTGAGGTTCGTGATGAGTCTGACCGTGATGGTCTTCGTATCGCTATTGAACTTAAGAAAGACGCTAATACGGAGCTTGTTCTCAACTACCTTTTCAAGTACACTGACCTACAAATCAACTACAACTTCAACATGGTGGCGATTGACAATTTCACACCTCGTCAGGTTGGGATCGTTCCAATCTTGTCTAGCTATATTGCCCACCGTCGTGAAGTGATTTTGGCGCGTTCACGCTTTGATAAGGAAAAGGCTGAAAAACGTCTCCATATCGTCGAAGGTTTGATTCGCGTGATTTCGATTTTGGACGAAGTCATTGCGCTTATCCGTGCTTCTGAGAATAAGGCTGATGCCAAGGAAAATCTCAAGGTCAGCTATGATTTTACAGAAGAGCAGGCTGAGGCTATCGTAACCTTGCAACTGTACCGTTTGACCAATACCGATGTGGTTGTCTTACAGGAAGAAGAAGCCGAACTTCGTGAAAAGATTGCCATGCTTGCTGCTATTATCGGGGATGAACGGACTATGTACAATCTCATGAAGAAAGAACTTCGTGAGGTCAAGAAGAAATTTGCGACTCCACGTTTGAGTACTTTAGAAGACACTGCGAAAGCAATCGAGATTGATACAGCTAGTCTGATCGCCGAGGAAGATACCTACGTCAGCGTGACCAAGGCAGGTTACATCAAGCGTACCAGCCCACGTTCCTTTGCAGCCTCCACCTTGGAAGAAATTGGCAAGCGTGATGATGACCGTCTAATCTTTGTACAAGCTGTCAAGACAACCCAGCATCTCTTGATGTTTACGACACTTGGAAATGTCATTTATCGACCAATTCATGAATTGGCAGATATTCGCTGGAAGGATATCGGAGAGCATCTGAGCCAGACCATTACAAACTTCGAAACTAACGAAGAAATCCTTTATGTGGAAGTGGTGGATCAGTTTGATGATGCGACAACCTACTTTGCGGCGACTCGTTTCGGTCAAATCAAACGGGTAGAGCGCAAAGAATTCACTCCATGGCGGACCTACAAGTCTAAGTCTGTCAAGTATGCTAAGCTCAAAGACGAGACAGACCAGATTGTAGCAGTGGCTCCAATTAAATTGGATGATGTTCTCTTGATTAGCCAAAATGGTTATGCCCTACGTTTCAATATCGAAGAGGTTCCGGTTGTCGGTGCTAAGGCAGCAGGTGTCAAAGCTATGAACTTGAAAGAAGATGATGTCCTCCAAGCAGCCTTTATCTGTAATACCTCGTCCTTTTACCTCTTGACCCAGCGTGGAAGTTTGAAACGTGTTTCTATTGAGGAAATTCCAGCAACCAGTCGTGCCAAACGCGGACTACAAGTCTTGCGTGAGTTGAAAAACAAACCGCACCGTGTCTTCTTGGCAGGAGCAGTTGCAGAGCAAGGCTTCGTTGGTGACCTCTTTAGTACAGAAGTGGAAGAGAACGACCAAACTCTGCTTGTTCAATCCAACAAAGGAACAATCTATGAAAGCAGATTGCAAGACTTGAACTTGTCAGAACGCACTAGCAATGGAAGCTTCATTTCTGACACGATTTCAGATGAAGAAGTTTTTGACGCTTATCTTAAAGAAGTATTTACTGAAGCTAAATAAGTGAAATGAAGAATCAGTTCTAAGAGCTGGTTCTTTTTATTGAAGAAATTTTCTGAAAATTACAAAATATACTTGCTATTTTAGAAAAATAGTGTAGAATATAAGAAATAGGTTTTTAGAATAAGGAGTGGAATATGACAGTAACGATTGATTGGGAAAACCTTGGTTTTTCCTATATGAAATTACCTTATCGCTATATTGCTCATTTTAAAAATGGACAATGGAATCAAGGAGAGCTTACAGAGGATGCAACTTTGCATATTTCAGAGTCTTCTCCAAGTCTCCACTATGGACAACAAGCATTTGAAGGTTTGAAAGCTTATCGTACTAAGGATGGCAGTGTTCAACTGTTCCGTCCTGATGAAAATGCCAAACGCCTGCAACGTACATGTGACCGTCTCTTGATGCCACAAGTTCCGACAGACATGTTTGTAGAGGCTTGTAAAGCAGTTGTCCGTGCGAATGAAGAATACGTACCACCATACGGAACAGGTGGAACCCTCTATCTTCGCCCTCTTTTGATTGGTGTCGGAGATATTATCGGGGTAAAACCAGCAGAGGAGTATATTTTTACTATCTTTGCTATGCCAGTTGGAAATTACTTTAAGGGTGGTTTGGTCCCTACCAACTTCTTGATTCAGGATGAATACGACCGTGCTGCTCCAAATGGTACAGGTGCGGCAAAGGTTGGTGGAAACTATGCTGCCAGTCTCTTGCCAGGGAAATTGGCGAAATCACATCATTTCTCAGATGTTATCTACCTAGACCCATCAACTCATACAAAGATTGAAGAAGTCGGTTCAGCTAACTTCTTTGGAATTACAGCTGACAATGAGTTTGTAACACCATTGAGTCCATCTATCTTGCCATCTATTACTAAGTATTCTTTGCTTTATTTGGCAGAACACCGCTTGGGCTTGACTCCTATTGAGGGGGATGTCCCAATTGATAAGCTTGACCGTTTTGTAGAGGCAGGTGCCTGTGGTACAGCAGCAGTTATCTCTCCAATTGGTGGAATTCAGCACGGTGATGATTTCCATGTATTCTATAGTGAAACAGAAGTTGGTCCTGTGACTCGTAAACTCTATGATGAATTGACAGGTATTCAGTTTGGTGATATTGAAGCGCCAGAAGGTTGGATTGTAAAAGTAGATTAAAATAAACAAAAGGAGATTTTTATGAAATCGAAAAAGTGGCTCTTAACAGCAGGAGTGGTCCTGAGCACAACAGCTCTTTTAGCAGCCTGTGGAAAAGCTGATAAAGAAGCAGATGCACCGACAACATTTTCTTATGTTTATGCAGTGGATCCAGCATCCTTGGACTACAGCATAGCAACGCGTACATCCACAACAGATATTATCGGGAATGTCGTTGATGGTTTGATGGAAAACGACCAGTACGGAAATGTTATTCCTTCCTTGGCTGAGGATTGGTCTGTGTCAAAAGATGGATTGACTTATACCTATAAACTTCGTAAGGGAGTGAAATGGTACACTTCAGAAGGCGAAGAATACGCAGAAGTAACAGCCCATGACTTTGTGACAGGATTGAAACACGTGGCGGACGGTAAGTCAGACGGTGTCTCTCTCATCCAAAATTCAATCAAAGGCTTGGACGCCTATATGACTGGTGAAACTAATGATTTCTCTACAGTTGGTGTTAAAGCTCTGGATGACTACACAGTTGAGTATACATTGAATGCGCCAGAAAGTTTCTGGAATTCAAAAGTGACAACAGCGACGATGTTGCCTGTAAATGAAGAGTTTTTAAAGGCATCAGGAAAGAATTACGGAGAGGTTAGCCCAGCAGGTATTCTCTACAATGGTCCTTATTTCTTAAAAACATTGACTTCTAAATCGTTGATTGAATATGAAAAAAATCCAAATTACTGGGATAAAGAAAATGTTAAAATTGAGAAGATTAAATTGACCTACTACGATGGTTCAGATCAGGAGTCTTTGATCCGTAGCTTCTCCTCTGGTGCTTATACGACAGCCCGTCTCTTCCCAAGCAGCTCAAACTTTGCTTCAACTTTGGAACAATACGGAGATAAAATCACTTATAGCCCACAAGATTCAAGTAGTTATTACTTTACTTTTAACGTAAATCGTCAGTCATACAATAAAACTGCGAAAACAAGCGAAGAGCAAAAGACTTCTACAAAAGAAGCGATGCTCAATAAGGACTTCCGTCAGGCTATCAACTTTGCCTTCAACCGTCATTCGTATGCTGCCCAGCTAAACGGTGAAGATGGTGCGGACAAGATTATTCGTAACAGCCTTGTTCCAGATAACTTCGTACAAGCAGGTGGTAAGAACTTTGGTCAAATCGCTCAAGCAGAGTTGGTGAACTATGGTGACCAATGGAAAGGTGTTGAGCTAGTTGACGGTAAGGATTCTATCTACAACCCTGAAAAGGCTAAAGTTGCTTTCGAAAAAGCCAAGAAAGACTTGGAATCTAAAGGGGTAACCTTCCCAATTCACTTGGATGTCCCGGTTGAACAAACAGATACTATCGCCGTGCAACAAAGCAACTCTTTCAAACAGTCTATTGAATCAACTCTTGGTGCTGAAAATGTTGTCATCGATGTACTTCAAATGACAGATAATGAAAAAGAAACGATTACATCACAAGCGCGTGTTCCTTCTCAAAAAGACTATGATTTGAACAGTACAGGATGGGCTCCAAGTTATCAAGATCCAGCATCTTACTTGAATATCATGGACCCTAAATCAGGTTCTGCCATGAAACACCTTGGTATTACGAAAGGAAAAGATAAGGATGTTGTAGCTAAACTTGGTTTGGATCAATATAAGAAATTGTTAGAAGATGCTGTTTCTGAGACCACTGACCTAGAGAAGAGATATGAAAAATATGCTAAAGCTCAAGCTTGGTTGACAGATAGTTCATTATTGATGCCAACAGCTTCATCTGGTGGTTCTCCAGTTGTAAGTAACGTAGTACCATTCTCAAAACCATACTCACAAGTTGGTATTAAAGGTGACCCATATATCTTTAAAGGTATGAAATTGCAAAAAGATATCGTTACAACAAAAGAATATGAAGAAGCTCTTAAAAAATGGCAAAAAGACAAATTGGAATCTAATAGCAAGTACCAAAAAGAACTAGAAAAACACATTAAATAACGCAGAAAACTCTATGTCAGACAAGCCTGATATAGAGTTTTTTCTTGCTAGTTTTAGGATTTTCTTGTAAAATAGAAAAAGTGAAGAGAGGTATGAAATGAGTAAGAAAGATAAAAAAATCGAAATTCAAGTAGCAGATGCCAAAGTTAATGTAGGAAAAGACAGTTTTGAAGGCTATACCTTGACCATTGGTAAAAAAGTTATCGGAGAAATTGCCGAATTAGACGGACAATTTGCCATCATAAAGAATGGAAATGTCGATAGTTTTTATAAAAAATTGGAAAAAGCTGTGGAAATTTTGATTGAAAATTATAATTTAGCAAAATAAGTCTTGTTTTTTTGAAATTTTCATGATATAATAGTCCATGTTGATTGTAGGAGAGATAGCGAAGAGGCTAAACGCGGCGGACTGTAAATCCGCTCCTTCGGGTTCGGGGGTTCGAATCCCTCTCTCTCCATTTTATCAATGGGGTATAGCCAAGCGGTAAGGCAAGGGACTTTGACTCCCTCATGCGTTGGTTCGAATCCAGCTACCCCAGTTCTTAGGTAATAATCAAGATAAAAAGCAAAATATCTTAGGGTATTTTATTTTTATAATTGAAAGACGTGAATGATATGAACATGTCCTTGCGGGTGCTTAGGAAAAAAATTATAAGTATGTCAAGTTTAAGAAAAACTTGATTGTTGGAGGATTTTTTAGATGAACGAATTTGAAGATTTGCTAAATAGCGTTAGCCAAGTTGAGACTGGTGATGTTGTTAGTGCTGAAGTATTGACAGTTGATGCGACTCAAGCTAACGTTGCAATCTCTGGAACTGGTGTTGAAGGTGTCTTGACTCTTCGCGAATTGACAAACGATCGCGATGCAGATATCAATGACTTTGTTAAAGTAGGAGAAGTATTGGATGTTCTTGTACTTCGTCAAGTAGTTGGTAAAGATACTGATACAGTTACATACCTTGTATCTAAAAAACGCCTTGAAGCTCGCAAAGCATGGGACAAACTTGTTGGTCGCGAAGAAGAAGTTGTTACTGTTAAAGGAACTCGTGCCGTTAAAGGTGGACTTTCAGTAGAATTTGAAGGTGTTCGTGGATTTATCCCAGCTTCAATGTTGGATACTCGTTTCGTACGTAACACTGAGCGTTTTGTAGGTCAAGAATTTGAGGCTAAAATCAAAGAAGTTGACGCTAAAGAAAACCGCTTCATCCTTTCACGTCGTGAAGTTGTTGAAGCAGCTACAGCAGCGGCTCGCGCTGAAGTATTTGGTAAATTGGCTGTTGGTGATGTTGTAACTGGTAAAGTTGCACGTATCACAAGCTTTGGTGCTTTCATCGACCTTGGTGGTGTTGACGGATTGGTTCACTTGACTGAATTGTCACACGAACGTAACGTATCACCAAAATCAGTTGTAACTGTTGGTGAAGAAATTGAAGTGAAAATCCTTGATCTTAACGAAGAAGAAGGACGTGTATCACTTTCACTTAAAGCAACAACACCTGGACCATGGGATGGCGTTGAGCAAAAATTGGCTAAAGGTGATGTAGTTGAAGGAACAGTTAAACGTTTGACTGACTTCGGTGCATTTGTTGAAGTATTGCCAGGTATCGATGGACTTGTTCACGTATCACAAATTTCACACAAACGTATTGAAAATCCAAAAGAAGCTCTTAAAGTTGGTCAAGAAGTTCAAGTTAAAGTTCTTGAAGTTAACGCAGATGCAGAGCGCGTATCACTTTCTATTAAAGCTCTTGAAGAGCGTCCAGCTCAAGAAGAAGGACAAAAAGAAGAAAAACGTGCTGCTCGTCCACGTCGTCCAAAACGTCAAGAAAAACGTGATTTCGAACTTCCAGAAACACAAACAGGATTCTCAATGGCTGACTTGTTCGGTGATATCGAACTTTAATCAAATTGAAAATTCATAAAATCCTTTGTTTACTAAACAAGGGATTTTTCTTTTGTCTCTGCTCCTTTTTTGATATAATAGTTCTATGTTAAAATCAGAAAAACAATCACGTTATCAAATGTTAAATGAAGAATTGTCCTTCCTTTTGGAAGGCGAAACCAATGTTTTGGCTAATCTTTCCAACGCAAGTGCTCTTTTAAAATCACGTTTTTCCAATACGGTATTTTCAGGCTTTTATTTGTTTGATGGAAAGGAATTGGTTTTAGGTCCCTTCCAAGGAGGTGTTTCCTGCATCCGTATTGCACTAGGCAAGGGTGTTTGTGGTGAAGCTGCTGAGTTTCAGGAAACAGTCCTGGTTGGTGATGTAAGTACCTATCCCAACTATATTTCTTGTGACAGTCTAGCTAAAAGTGAAATTGTGGTGCCGATGATAAAGAATGGCCAACTACTTGGAGTTCTGGATTTGGATTCTTCAGAGATTGAGGATTACGATGCTATGGATCGAGATTATTTGGAACAATTTGTCGCTATTTTGCTTGAAAAGACAGAATGGGACTTTACAATGTTTGGGGAAAAATCTTAATGTATCAAGCACTTTATCGAAAATATAGAAGTCAAAACTTCTCCCAGTTGGTTGGTCAAGAAGTTGTGGCTAAGACTCTTAAACAAGCAGTAGAACAAGAGAAAATAAGTCATGCCTATCTTTTTTCTGGTCCACGTGGAACAGGAAAAACCAGTGTAGCTAAGATTTTTGCTAAGGCTATGAACTGTCCCAATCAAGTAGGTGGTGAACCTTGTAATAACTGCTATATTTGTCAGGCAGTGACGGACGGTAGTTTAGAAGATGTCATTGAAATGGATGCGGCCTCTAATAATGGGGTGGATGAAATCCGTGAAATTCGCGATAAATCTACCTATGCGCCTAGCCTTGCTCGTTATAAGGTTTATATCATAGATGAGGTTCACATGCTGTCTACAGGGGCTTTTAATGCCCTCCTAAAGACGCTGGAAGAGCCAACACAGAATGTAGTCTTTATTTTGGCCACTACTGAATTGCACAAGATTCCTGCTACTATTCTATCCCGTGTCCAACGTTTTGAGTTTAAATCAATTAAGACACAGGATATTAAGGAACATATCTACTATATTTTAGAAAAAGAAAATATCAGTTCTGAACCAGAGGCTGTGGAAATCATTGCCAGACGTGCTGAAGGTGGGATGCGAGACGCCTTGTCTATTTTGGATCAAGCCCTGAGTTTGACACAGGGAAATGAGCTGACGGCTGCCATTTCTGAAGAAATTACAGGCACCATTAGCCTATCAGCCTTGGATGATTATGTGGCTGCCTTGTCTCAACAGGATGTTCCAAAGGCCCTAGCATGCTTAAATCTTCTCTTTGACAATGGTAAGAGTATGACTCGTTTTGTGACGGATCTTTTGCACTATTTAAGAGACTTGTTAATTGTTCAAACAGGTGGAGAAAACACTCATCATAGTCCAGTCTTTGTAGAAAATTTGGCACTTCCTCAAGAAAATCTGTTTGAAATGATTCGCTTAGCGACAGTCAGTTTAGCAGATATTAAGTCTAGTTTGCAGCCCAAGATTTATGCTGAAATGATGACCATTCGTTTAGCGGAAATTAAGCCTGAACTAGCTCTATCAGGGGCAGTTGAACATGAAATTGCTTCGCTGAGACAAGAAGTGACACGTCTCAAACAAGAACTCGCAAATGTGGGAACTGTGCCCAAGCCAACAAATCCAGCTCCTAGTCGTCCAGCAGTAGGCAAGACAGTCTATCGTGTGGATCGAAATAAAGTGCAATCTATCTTACAAGAGGCCGTTGAAAATCCTGATTTGGCACGTCAAAATCTGATTCGTTTGCAGAATGCCTGGGGAGAGGTAATTGAAAGTCTAGGTGGGCCGGACAAGGCTCTGCTAGTTGGTTCTCAACCGGTTGCAGCTAATGAACACCATGCCATTCTTGCTTTTGAGTCTAATTTCAATGCTGGTCAAACCATGAAACGAGATAATCTCAACACCATGTTTGGTAACATCCTCAGTCAGGCAGCAGGTTTTTCACCCGAAATTTTAGCCATTTCCATGGAGGAATGGAAAGAAGTTCGCGCAGCCTTTTCAGCCAAAGCCAAATCTTATCAAACTGAAAAAGAAGTAGAAGAAAGCCTGATTCCAGAAGGATTTGAATTTTTGGCTGATAAAGTGAAGGTAGAGGAAGACTAAAGAAAGATTTCATGATACAATAAGTTTATGAATAAACAACAATTTATTATCATCGCGCTGTTCACAGCTGCTGAGACCTATTTTTTCAATGAAGCCTGGATGACTGGTCGTTATATTATGGCAGCCTTTTGGGCCATTTTGCTCTTTAGAAATTTCCGAGTTAGTTACTTGATGGGCAAGATTGTAGATGTCATTGACCAGCATTTAAAAGGAAAAGACTAGCCCTCAGCTTCCAGACAAAATCAAAGCCTTTTAGGCTTTTTTTTGTTATACTAGAAAAGTATATTTATAGACCTTTTACTCTATTTCTGGGGAAATCAGACGTTTTTCTAGTAAGCACTGTAAAGGTCTTGAAAAAGAAAGGAACTATCATGTCAGTATTAGAGATCAAAGATCTTCACGTTGAGATTGAAGGAAAAGAAATTTTAAAAGGGGTTAACCTGACCCTGAAAACAGGAGAAATCGCCGCTATCATGGGACCAAATGGTACTGGTAAATCGACTCTTTCTGCCGCTATCATGGGAAATCCAAACTATGAAGTGACCAAAGGTGAGGTCTTGTTTGATGGCGTAAACATCCTTGAGTTGGAAGTTGACGAGCGTGCGCGTATGGGACTTTTCCTTGCTATGCAATACCCATCAGAAATTCCTGGTATTACTAACGCTGAGTTTCTTCGTGCTGCTATGAATGCTGGTAAAGAAGATGATGAGAAGATTTCAGTTCGTGAGTTTATTACTAAGTTAGATGAAAAAATGGAATTGCTCAACATGAAAGAAGAAATGGCAGAGCGTTACCTCAACGAAGGCTTCTCTGGTGGTGAGAAAAAACGTAATGAAATTCTTCAACTCTTGATGTTGGAACCAACTTTCGCTCTTTTGGACGAGATTGACTCAGGTCTTGATATTGACGCTCTTAAAGTCGTATCGAAAGGTGTCAATGCCATGCGTGGTGAAGGCTTTGGTGCTATGATTATCACTCACTACCAACGTCTTTTGAACTACATCACACCTGATGTGGTACACGTTATGATGGAAGGTCGTGTTGTCCTTTCAGGCGGTCCAGAATTGGCTGCGCGTTTGGAACGTGAAGGATACGCAAAACTAGCTGAAGAACTTGGCTACGACTACAAGGAAGAATTGTAATTTCCTCGTATCTTTTAGGAGAAGTAAATGACTAAAGAAAACATTAAACTTTTTTCAGAAATGCACGCTGAACCAAGCTGGTTGGCTGACCTCCGTCAAAAAGCTTTTGATAAGATTGAGAGCCTAGAATTACCAGTTATTGAGCGTGTCAAATTTCACCGTTGGAATCTGGGTGATGGAACGATTACAGAAAGTGAGCCATCAGCAAATGTTCCAGATTTCACAGCTTTAGATAATCACTTGAAATTGGTTCAAGTAGGTACTCAAACAGTTTTTGAACAAATTCCAGTTGAGTTGGCTGAACAGGGTGTCGTCTTTACAGACTTCCACTCAGCTTTAGAAGAAATTCCAGAGCTTATTGAGGAATTCTTCATGTCATCTGTTAAGTATGACGATGACAAGTTGGCAGCCTACCATACAGCTTATTTCAATAGTGGTGCTGTCCTCTATATTCCTGATAACGTGGAAATTTCTGAACCAATCGAAGGAATTTTCTATCAAGACAGCGATAGCGATGTACCGTTTAACAAGCATATTATGATTATCGCTGGTAAAAATTCTAAGATTAGTTATCTGGAGCGCTTAGAGTCACGCGGTGAAGGAAGTGCCAAAGCAACTGCTAATATTACAGTAGAAGTGATTGCTCGTTCAGGTGCGCAAGTAAAATTTGCTGCGATTGACCGTCTAGGTGAGAATGTCACAGCTTATATTAGCCGTCGTGGTAAATTAGGAAACGATGCAAGTATTGACTGGGCAATCGGTGTCATGAACGAAGGGAACGTCGTTGCGGATTTTGATAGTGACTTGATTGGTAATGGTAGCCATGCCGACCTTAAAGTGGTAGCTCTTTCAAGTGGCCGTCAGGTTCAAGGGATTGATACGCGAGTGACTAACTATGGTTGCAACTCAATCGGAAATATCCTACAACATGGAGTTATTCTTGAAAAAGCAACCTTAACCTTCAATGGTATTGGCCACATTATCAAGGGTGCCAAGGGAGCAGATGCGCAACAAGAGAGCCGTGTTCTCATGCTTTCAGACCAGGCTCGTTCAGATGCTAACCCAATTCTTTTGATTGACGAAAATGACGTTACTGCAGGTCACGCGGCTTCTATCGGTCAAGTGGATCCAGAAGATATGTACTACCTCATGAGCCGTGGCTTGGATAAGGCAACTGCAGAACGTTTGGTTGTCCGTGGTTTCCTTGGCTCCGTTATCGTTGAGATTCCAGTCAAGGAAGTTCGTGATGAAATGATTGCGACTATCGAAGAAAAATTGTCAAAACGCTAAGGGGTAGCCTATGTTAGATGTAGAAGTGATTCGCAAGGATTTTCCAATTTTAGACCAGATTGTCAACGATGAACCTCTGGTCTATCTGGACAATGCTGCGACGACACAAAAACCACTAGCAGTTCTGGAAACAATCAACCGCTACTATGAGCAGGACAATGCCAATGTTCACCGTGGTGTTCATACTTTGGCAGAACGAGCGACAGCATCTTATGAAGCCGCTCGTGAAAGCATTCGTAAGTTCATCAATGCAGGTTCGACAAAAGAAGTTCTCTTTACTAGAGGAACGACAACCAGCCTTAACTGGGTGGCACGCTTTGCAGAGGAAATCTTAACTGAGGGTGACCAAGTCTTGATTTCTGTCATGGAACACCATTCCAATATCATTCCATGGCAAGAAGCCTGTCGCAAGACTGGAGCAGAGCTTGTTTATGTCTATCTCAAGGATGGAGCTCTGGATATGGATGATTTGCGAGCTAAATTGACTGATAGAGTCAAGTTTGTCTCCCTTGCTCACGCCTCAAATGTTCTTGGTGTGGTCAATCCAATCAAAGAAATCACTCAATTGGCCCACCAAGTTGGAGCCATCATGGTGGTGGATGGTGCTCAGTCTACTCCTCATATGAAGATTGATGTCCAGGACTTGGATGTGGACTTCTTTGCCTTTTCAGGTCACAAGATGGCTGGTCCGACTGGTATCGGTGTTCTTTACGGCAAAGAAAAGTATCTGGAACAAATGTCACCAGTTGAATTTGGTGGTGAGATGATTGATTTCGTCTATGAGCAATCTGCTAGCTGGAAGGAGTTGCCTTGGAAATTCGAGGCAGGAACTCCAAATATGGCTGGTGCAATCGGACTTGCTGCTGCAGTTGATTATCTGGAAAAGATTGGTATGGATGCCATTGAAGCCCATGAACAGGAATTGATCGCATACGTCTATCCAAAACTGCAGGCGATTGAAGGACTGACCATTTATGGTTCACAGGACTTGGCTCAACGTTCAGGTGTCATTGCCTTTAACCTAGGTGACCTTCATCCGCACGACCTTGCGACGGCTCTGGATTATGAAGGAGTGGCTGTTCGTGCTGGTCACCATTGTGCGCAACCCTTGCTCCAGTATTTGGAAGTCCCAGCAACAGCTCGTGTAAGTTTTTATATCTACAATACCAAGGCTGACTGCGACAAATTAGTGGATGCCTTACAAAAGACAAAGGAGTTTTTCAATGGCACTTTCTAAACTAGATAGCCTCTATATGGCAGTGGTAGCGGACCATTCGAAAAATCCACATCACCAAGGGAAGTTGGAAGATGCTGAGCAAATCAGTCTCAACAATCCGACCTGTGGGGATGTTATCAACCTCTCTGTCAAGTTTGATGCAGATGATCGTTTGGAAGATATTGCTTTTCTAAACTCAGGATGTACGATTTCAACTGCCTCTGCAAGCATGATGACAGATGCAGTTTTAGGAAAAACCAAACAAGAAATCTTAGAACTGGCGACTATTTTTTCTGAAATGGTTCAAGGGCAAAAAGATGACAGACAAGATAGTCTTGGTGATGCTGCTTTCTTGTCAGGTGTTGCCAAATTCCCTCAACGAATCAAGTGTGCAACCTTAGCTTGGAACGCCCTCAAGAAAACAATTGAAAATCAAGAAAATCAATAAGACAAGTTTCTTTTGTCTTATGAATCAGTAGAAATGAAGAATGAAAGAAAGGATATTATGGCTGAAGAAAGAGTAGAACCAAAACCAATTGATCTTGGTGAATATAAATTTGGTTTCCATGATGATGTAGAACCTGTCCTATCGACAGGAAAAGGATTGAACGAAGATGTCATTCGTGAACTATCAGCTGCCAAGGGAGAACCTGAGTGGATGTTAGAATTCCGTTTGAAGTCTTATGAAACCTTCAAAAAAATGCCCATGCAAACTTGGGGAGCAGACTTATCAGAGATTGATTTTGATGACTTGATTTATTACCAAAAACCATCTGATAAACCAGCTCGTTCTTGGGATGATGTGCCTGAAAAAATTAAAGAAACCTTTGAACGTATTGGGATTCCAGAAGCTGAGCGTGCTTATCTAGCTGGTGCCTCTGCCCAGTACGAGTCAGAAGTGGTTTACCACAACATGAAGGAAGAATTTGAGAAGTTAGGTATCATCTTTACAGATACGGATTCTGCCCTCAAGGAATACCCAGACTTGTTTAAACAATACTTCGCTAAGTTGGTACCGCCGACAGATAACAAGTTGGCTGCCCTTAACTCAGCAGTATGGTCAGGTGGAACCTTTATCTACGTACCAAAAGGTGTCAAGGTAGATATTCCACTTCAAACCTACTTCCGTATCAACAATGAAAATACTGGTCAGTTTGAACGTACTCTGATTATCGTTGATGAGGGAGCAAGTGTCCACTACGTAGAGGGCTGTACAGCGCCAACTTATTCAAGCAACAGCTTGCATGCTGCCATCGTAGAAATTTTTGCCTTGGATGGTGCTTATATGCGTTATACAACCATCCAAAACTGGTCTGATAACGTCTATAACTTGGTAACCAAACGTGCTAAAGCTCAAAAGGATGCTACTGTTGAGTGGATTGATGGTAACTTGGGTGCTAAAACAACCATGAAATATCCATCTGTTTACCTTGATGGAGAAGGGGCGCGTGGTACCATGCTTTCGATTGCCTTTGCCAATGCTGGGCAACACCAAGATACGGGTGCTAAGATGATCCACAATGCTCCACATACTAGCTCGTCTATTGTGTCTAAATCCATCGCTAAAGGCGGAGGAAAGGTTGACTACCGTGGACAGGTAACCTTTAACAAAAACTCTAAGAAGTCTGTTTCTCACATCGAGTGTGATACCATTATCATGGATGACTTGTCAGCATCAGATACCATTCCGTTTAATGAAATTCACAACTCGCAAGTAGCTTTGGAACACGAAGCTAAGGTATCTAAGATTTCTGAAGAACAACTCTATTATCTCATGAGCCGTGGATTGTCAGAATCTGAGGCAACTGAGATGATTGTCATGGGATTTGTAGAACCCTTTACAAAAGAACTTCCAATGGAATACGCCGTTGAGCTGAACCGTTTGATTAGCTATGAGATGGAAGGATCAGTTGGGTAAAATTTGATTTTAGATTTACCCAAGGTCAAGAACTTTGAAGATTAACTTGTAATAAAAAAATCGCGGTTTAAAATCGCGATTTTTTATAATTTTTCGTTGATGAAGCGGATAAACTGATTCCACCAAACTTTTAAGAAGAAGGCTTTTTCAACTTTCTTTTCTGCAACCATTTCGAAACTAGGGCGCTCTGTGGTGATGTAACCTTGACCAATCAAGTCCTTGTCTTCATAAGTCAAATGGCCAACCACTGTTCCAGCTTCAAGTGGTGCTGGGATTGCTTTGGAATCAGGTGTGAATTGAACAGATTGGGAAGATTGATTCCCAACACGTTCAATTAGATAGATATCCTCTGGAGCCACTGCAGTGACCGTATCTTCTTTTCCATCTTGTACAGGTGCTTTGCTATCTTGATAGGCATCGCCTTGCTGAACGATTTTGCGAAGTGTAAATGTAGAAGAAATATAATCCATTAGGGAAGATGTAGCTGTAAATCGAGCGTAAGGATTATTATCTTGATGGTCTGCATTTAAAACAACTGTGATGACTCTCATGCCTTTTTCGACAGTAGTACCAACAAAAGACTCTCCAGCCTTATCTGTTGTTCCTGTTTTCAGTCCATCAAAACCACCACGGTAAGCAGGCATACCTTCTAACATGTAGTTGGTTGAAGTGATTGTTATCCCATCAAAAGTAGAAGAAGGTTTTTTGGTGATTTCCAAAACTTGTGGGTACTTTTTGATGAGGTTGCGGGCAACGATGGCAACATCATAAGCACTGAGCTTATTTTCATCATCTTTATTAGATCCTGGGTAAATATTATCTCCTAGAGTCTCGTTGTTAAGACCAGTTGTATTGACAACCGTGGCATCTTTGATTCCCCATTCCAAGAGTTTTGCTCGCATCATATCAACGAAGTTTTTTTCAGAGCCAGCAATTTTCTCAGCTAGGGCAATAGCGGCGCTGTTGGCACTAGATACTAGGGTTGCTTCAAGCAGTTGTTCGACGGTATAATTACGAGCCTCCATAGGAACGTTACTGGCTTCAGAATTTGTCGTCAATTGATAAGGATAATCAGAAATATCTACTGGGGTGGAGAGTGTGATACTTCCATTTTCTAGAGCCTCATAGACAAGATAAACTGTAAGTAGTTTTGTAATAGAAGCAATTTCGACAGGTTGGGTTGCATCTTTCTCATAGAGAATTTTACCAGTATTTGCCTCAACAGCAATGGCATGTTTTGCAGCAATATTAAAATCTTGAGCAGCAACAGTAGAAGCGCCTCCTAAAAGGGAGACAGTTAATAAAGTTAAACATATTTTTTTCATAGTAGTTTTATTCTATCATAAAGAAAAAAAATATTCTTGCTTTAATAATTCATCCGTTAAGCTTTTTGAAAATATGGTAAAATAGAGTGAGGGAGGTAACTCATGTTTCGTAGAAATAAATTATTTTTTTGGACCACAGAAATTTTACTCTTAACCATCATCTTTTACCTATGGAGACAGATGGGGTCTTTGATTAACCCTTTTGTTAGCGTGCTTAATACAATTATGATTCCATTTTTATTAGGGGGCTTTCTTTATTATTTGACAAACCCTATTGTTACTTTCTTAAATAAAGTCTGTAAACTCAATCGTTTACTTGGTATTTTAATTACCTTGTGTGCTTTGGTCTGGGGAATGGTCATAGGTGTTGTCTATCTCTTACCTATTTTGATTAATCAGTTATCTAGTTTGATTATATCTAGTCAAACTATTTATAGTCGAGTACAAGACTTAATCATAGACTTATCTAATTATCCTGCACTCCAGAATTTGGATGTAGAAGCTACAATTCAGCAACTAAACTTATCCTATGTTGATATTCTTCAGAATATCCTAAATAGCGTATCAAATAGTGTGGGGAGCGTCTTGTCAGCTCTTATCAGTACTGTTTTGATTTTGATTATGACTCCAGTTTTTTTGGTTTATTTCTTATTAGATGGACATAAATTCTTGCCCATGCTTGAAAGAACGATTCTAAAGAGGGATCGCTTGCATATTGCAGGCTTATTAAAGAATTTAAATGCGACGATTGCTCGCTATATTAGTGGAGTTTCGATTGACGCAATCATTATAGGTTGTTTAGCTTATATTGGCTATAGTATTATTGGTTTAAAATATGCTTTAGTTTTTGCTATTTTTTCTGGTGTAGCCAATTTAATTCCTTATGTGGGGCCAAGTATTGGTCTGATTCCTATGATCATCGCAAATATATTCACTGATCCCCATAGAATGCTGATTGCAGTGATTTATATGCTTGTTGTTCAGCAGGTAGATGGTAATATCTTATATCCTCGAATCGTAGGAAGTGTTATGAAGGTTCATCCAATCACGATTTTAGTTTTACTTTTGTTGTCAAGCAATATCTATGGTGTAGTTGGAATGATTGTCGCAGTGCCAACCTATTCTATCTTAAAAGAAATTTCTAAGTTCTTATCCCGTTTGTATGAAAATCATAAAATAATGAAAGAACGAGAAAGAGAATTAGCTAAGTAAAAGTCAGGAGAACCCTGATTTTTCTTTACTGGAAGTGGCCTTTAGATTAGAAGATTGAAAATAAGTTAAAGTCCTAAACTAATTTTCACAGCTAAGAATAGTAGAAGTTAATCTGATAAAAATCGAAAAACCAGTGGAATTCCGTGTCAGGGTAAGTTCCACTGGTTTTCATAGTCTATTAAAGTTTGAATGAAATTTATTTATTTTAGCACAACAAGTAAAACGTAGTCCGAATAATATAAGGATTGATTTTATAGTTTTTAAACTCAAATGAATTGAAATAAAGAGAGTAGGAAAATTCTCATCTGAAAGTATTTTAGAATAATTTTCTTAGTGAATTTCTTCAAAACAGATAGCTTTATCTTAGGTATGTGTTAATTGGATTTCGTAAGTTCTATTCACAATCGTAAAGTTATGCACTGAGAAAGTTGTAGTTAGTCTCCCAGTTTGCTAAATTTCTCGAATAGTATCTTTTTTAGGTAAGTGATTTCCTTTTTGCATTTTTGAGTTAGATAAGGTATAATGGTTTTATTGTCTTTTGGGGTCGTTACGGATTCGACAGGCATTATGAGGCATATTTTGCGACTCGTGTGGCGACGTAAACGCTCAGTTAAATATAACTGCAAAAAATAACACTTCTTACGCTCTAGCTGCCTAAAAACCAGCAGGCGTGACCCGATTTGGATTGCTCGTGTTCAATGACAGGTCTTATTATTAGCGAGATACGATTAAGTCTTGTCTAGCGGCTTGATAAGAGATTGATAGACTCGCAGTTTCTAGGCTTGAGTTATGTGTCGAGGGATTGTTAAAATAATACATAACCTATGGTTGTAGACAAATATGTTGGCAGGTGTTTGGACGTGGGTTCGACTCCCACCGGCTCCATTATTCCTTTGCATTCTTTTGCATTCCTTGGTAAAACGTTGTTAAATCAACGTTTTTTATTTTTATCTTTGGTATTCCTTGGTATTCTTTTGCAAAAAAAGATACAACATTTTGTTGTATCCTAAATATTAAATCAAGTCCTGAATTTTCTTAAGTTTTTATCATATTTTCTGTTATAATTAAGGTGCCTTAAGAAAAATAATGAAAAAACTAAATGTTTTTCATATAGTTTTCATTGTTTTAATAGTTTAAAGTCAATCTTATTTTTCTCTAATAGAAAATAATGAAAAAGTAGGTTTAGAAAGAGGTAAGTATCTATGTCTTCTCATAAAAAAGTGTCACTCTCTGAGATTAATCAATCTATCGATACTCCAAATAACAATCATTTCTGGCAAAATTTAAATGCCTTTTTAGGTCCGGGTGCTCTTGTCGCAGTTGGTTATATGGATCCAGGAAACTGGATTACCAGTGTAGTCGGTGGTGCTTCCTATAAGTATAGTCTCTTGTTTGTTATCTTGATTTCATCTCTCATTGCCATGCAACTTCAGCAGATGGCAGGAAAGCTTGGTATTGTAACCCAGATGGACCTGGCTCAAGCAACGGCTCATCATTCACCTAAATGGCTTCGTTATAGTCTATGGGTGATTTTAGAATTAGCCTTGATGGCGACAGATCTGGCAGAAGTTCTAGGTTCAGCGATTGCTCTCAATCTTCTCTTTAAGATTCCGATTATGATAGCAATTCTCTTGACCGTGTTGGATGTTTTTCTCTTATTGCTTCTGATGAAATTTGGCTTTAAGAAGATTGAAGCTATTGTGACAACACTGATTTTAACCATTCTAGCAATTTTTACCTATCTGGTAGCTTTGTCACATCCAAGCTTCCAAGGAATCGTTGAGGGTTATCTACCGAATGCAACCTTATTTGAAAGTCCCTTGCCAGGGCATAAAAGTCAATTAACCTTGGCACTAGGGATCGTGGGAGCAACGGTTATGCCCCATAACCTCTATTTGCATTCTTCCTTGTCACAAACTCGGAAAATCAATCACAAGGACAAGAATGATGTTCGAAAAGCCGTGCGCTTTATGACCTGGGATTCAAATCTCCAATTATCCTTGGCCTTTGTGGTTAACTCCCTTCTATTAATTCTCGGGGCGGCTCTCTTTTTCGGCCATGCATCTGAGATTTCTGCCTTCTCTCAAATGTATAATGCCTTGCAGGATTCTACTATTGCAGGAGCTATAGCTAGCTCGACCTTATCAACCTTGTTTGCCTTGGCTTTATTAGCCAGTGGTCAAAATTCGACAATTACGGGTACCTTGACTGGACAAATCGTTATGGAAGGTTTCTTGCATATGAGATTACCTCAATGGTTCATTCGTTTGGCAACTCGTCTCTTTGCTTTGTTGCCTGTCATGATTGTAGCGGTTCTGTTTGGTCATCAGGAAAAAACATTGGATCAGTTATTGGTTTATTCACAAGTCTTTCTTTCGATTGCTCTTCCATTTTCAATCTTCCCACTGATTTATCTAACTTCTAAGAAATCACTGATGGGAGAATTTACCAATGCCAAATGGAATACCATCCTTGGTTATATTGTTTCCATTATCTTAACAATTCTCAATGTGAAATTGTTATTTGATATTTTCTAAGAAATTCACCCGAGTTATAAAACAAGCATATAAGAAAAAAGATACCCAAGATTTCTTGGGTATCTTTTTTAAAATAAACGGAAGACATGGGATTCGAACCCACGCACGCTGTTACACGCCTACCGCGTTTCCAACACGGCCTCTTAAGCCTCTTGAGTAATCTTCCAATACTTACTCAAATAGTCTACCATAAAGGCTCTTATCTTGCAATAAAAATTCTGGAAATAAGAAAAATGATAGAATTTGAAAGAAAATGATAAAAAATGCTTGACTTTGAAAGAAAGTATGATAGAATGAATAGTGTAAACGATAACAGGAGGTGATTCAGTGTTAAAAACAGAGCGGAAGCAGCTGATTTTAGAGGAGTTAAATCAACATCATGTAGTTTCTCTAGAAAAATTAGTTAGTTTGCTAGAAACGTCAGAATCAACGGTTCGAAGAGACTTGGATGAGTTGGAAGCGGAAAACAAGCTTCGTCGCGTGCATGGTGGAGCAGAATTGCCCCATTCCTTGCAGGAAGAAGAAACCATTCAAGAAAAATCTGTCAAAAACCTTCAAGAGAAAAAGCTACTTGCTCAGAAAGCAGCCTCTCTCATCAAGGAACAAGATGTCATCTTTATCGATGCTGGAACAACAACTGCTTTTTTGATTCATGAATTGGTCAATAAGAATGTTACAGTTGTGACCAACTCGATTCACCATGCTGCTCAGTTGGTTGAAAAGCAGATTCCAACTGTCATGGTTGGAGGAAGTGTCAAGATGGCGACAGATGCTAGTATCGGGGGAGTTGCTCTTAACCAGATTAACCAATTGCACTTTGACCGTGCCTTTATCGGGATGAATGGTGTGGACGATGGCTATTATACGACTCCTGATATGGAGGAGGGAGCTGTGAAGCGTGCTATTTTAGAGAATGCCAAACAGACCTATGTCTTGGTGGATTCGTCTAAGATTGGACAAACTTGCTTTGCCAAGGTAGCTCCACTCAAACGAGCTGTTGTTATCACAAGTCAAGGGCATGAGCTCTTGCAGGCTATTAAGGAGAAAACGGAGGTAATAGAAATATGATTTATACAGTCACACTCAATCCATCCATTGACTATATCGTTCGTTTGGACCAAGTCCAAGTCGGTAGTGTCAATCGAATGGATAGTGATGATAAGTTTGCTGGTGGGAAAGGAATCAATGTCAGTCGTGTCTTGAAACGCTTGGATATTCCAAATACAGCGACTGGATTTATCGGAGGTTTTACTGGTAAATTTATCACAGATACTTTGGCTGATGAAGCAATCGAGACACGTTTTGTCCAAGTGGCAGAAGATACTCGTATCAATGTTAAAATCAAAGCAGACCAAGAGACAGAAATCAACGGAACGGGTCCAAATGTGGAACCAGCCCAGTTAGAAGAATTGAAAGCTATTTTGTCTAGTTTGACTGCAGAAGACACGGTTGTATTTGCGGGTTCAAGTGCTAAAAATCTAGGCAATGTTATCTATAAGGATTTGATTGCCTTGACACGTCAGACAGGTGCGCAAGTCGTTTGTGACTTTGAAGGACAGACCTTGATTGATAGTTTGGACTATCAGCCACTTTTGGTCAAACCAAACAATCATGAACTTGGAGCTATCTTTGGAGTGAAACTCGAAAATTTAGATGAAATCGAGAACTATGCTCGTGAGTTACTGGCTAAAGGTGCTCAAAATGTTATTATCTCTATGGCTGGTGATGGTGCCCTTCTTGTCACATCTGAGGGAGCTTACTTTGCTAAACCGATCAAGGGAACAGTGAAAAATTCAGTTGGGGCTGGTGATTCTATGGTCGCTGGATTTACAGGTGAATTTGTCAAATCAAAAGACGCAGTAGAAGCCTTCAAATGGGGAGTGGCTTGCGGAACAGCAACGACATTCTCAGATGACTTGGCAACAGCAGAATTTATTAAAGAAACATATGAAAAAGTTGAGGTAGAAAAACGATGAAAATTCAAGACCTATTGAGAAAAGATGTCATGTTGCTCGATTTGCAGGCGACTGAAAAAACAGCTGTCATTGACGAGATGATTAAAAGTTTGACAGATCACGGTTATGTAACAGATTTTGAAACATTTAAAGAAGGAATTTTGGCGCGTGAAGCTCTCACTTCAACTGGTTTGGGTGATGGAATTGCAATGCCTCACAGCAAAAACGCTGCTGTCAAAGAAGCGACTGTTCTCTTTGCTAAGTCAAACAAGGGTGTTGATTATGAGAGCTTGGATGGACAAGCAACTGACCTCTTCTTCATGATTGCAGCTCCAGAAGGCGCCAATGATACTCACTTGGCAGCCTTGGCAGAATTGTCTCAATACTTGATGAAAGACGGTTTTGCTGATAAACTTCGCCAAGCAACATCAGCTGACCAAGTTATCGAACTTTTTGACAAAGCTTCAGAAAAAACTGAAGAGCCTGTTCAAGTACCTGCCAATAACTCTGGTGACTTTATCGTAGCTGTTACAGCTTGTACAACAGGTATTGCCCACACTTACATGGCTCAAGAAGCCCTTCAAAAAGTGGCTGCTGAAATGGGTGTTGGAATCAAGGTCGAAACCAACGGTGCTAGCGGTGTTGGTAACCAACTAACTGCGGAAGACATTCGTAAGGCTAAAGCTGTTATCATCGCAGCAGACAAGGCTGTTGAAATGGATCGTTTCGATGGCAAACCATTGATCAATCGTCCAGTTGCTGACGGTATCCGTAAGACAGAAGAGTTAATTAACTTGGCTCTTTCTGGGGATGCTGAAATTTACCGTGCTACAAACGGTGCAAAAGCTGCAACAGCCTCTAACGAAAAACAAAGCCTTGGTGGTGCCTTCTACAAACACTTAATGAGTGGTGTATCGCAAATGTTGCCATTCGTTATTGGTGGTGGTATCATGATTGCCCTTGCCTTCTTGATTGATGGTGCTTTGGGTGTTCCAAATGAAAACCTTGGTAATCTTGGTTCCTACCATGAACTAGCTTCTATGTTCATGAAAATTGGTGGAGCTGCCTTTGGTTTGATGCTTCCAGTCTTTGCAGGTTATGTTGCTTACTCTATCGCTGAAAAACCAGGCTTGGTAGCAGGTTTCGTGGCTGGTGCTATTGCCAAAGAAGGTTTTGCCTTTGGTAAAATTCCTTATGCCGCAGGTGGTGAAGCAACTTCAACTCTTGCAGGTGTCTCATCTGGTTTCCTAGGTGCCCTTGTTGGTGGATTTATCGCAGGTGCTTTGGTTCTTGCTATCAAGAAATACGTTAAAGTTCCTCGTTCACTTGAAGGTGCTAAATCAATCCATCTCTTGCCACTTCTTGGAACAATCTTGACTGGATTTGTCATGCTAGCTGTTAACATCCCAATGGCAGCAATCAACACTGCTATGAATGATTTCCTTGGCGGTCTTGGAGGCGGTTCAGCTGTCCTTCTCGGTATCGTTCTTGGAGGAATGATGGCTGTTGACATGGGTGGACCAGTTAACAAAGCGGCTTATGTATTTGGTACAGGTACGCTTGCAGCAACTGTTTCTTCAGGTGGTTCTGTAGCTATGGCAGCAGTTATGGCTGGAGGAATGGTGCCACCACTTGCCATCTTTGTCGCAACTCTTCTTTTCAAAGATAAATTTACTAAGGAAGAACGCAACTCTGGTTTGACAAACATCATCATGGGCTTGTCATTTATCACTGAGGGAGCGATTCCGTTTGGTGCAGCTGACCCAGCTCGTGCGATCCCAAGCTTTATCCTTGGTTCAGCAGTAGCAGGAGGTCTCGTTGGTCTTACTGGTATCAAACTCATGGCGCCACACGGAGGAATCTTCGTTATTGCCCTTACTTCAAATGCTCTCCTTTACCTCGTTTCTGTCTTGGTAGGAGCAATCGTAAGTGGTGTAGTTTATGGTTACCTACGCAAACCACAAGCATAAAAATTAGATATAAAATGAAAAGATTGTACCGTTTGGTGCAGTCTTTTTCTCTTTCCGAAATGCCTGTGAAATATGGTATAATAGAAGAATGGCAAACAAGAATACAAGTAAAACAAGACGGAGACCGTCTAAAGCAGAACTCGAAAGAAAAGAAGCGATTCAACGAATGTTGATTTCGTTGGGAATCGCCCTTTTATTGATTTTAGCAGCCTTTAAATTAGGGGCTGCAGGTATAACCCTTTACAATCTAATTCGCTTGCTAGTAGGTAGCCTAGCTTATCTGGCAATATTTGGCACCCTGCTCTACCTCTTCTTTTTCAAGTGGATACGAAAACAGGAAGGACTCTTATCTGGCTTTTTCACCATATTTACAGGTTTACTCTTGATTTTTGAGGCCTACTTAGTTTGGAAATATGGTTTGGACAAGTCGGTCTTGAAAGGGACCATGGCTCAGATTGTGACGGATTTGACTGGTTTTCGAACAACCAGTTTTGCTGGAGGGGGCTTGATTGGAGTTGGTCTCTATATGCCAACCGCCTTTCTCTTTTCAAATATCGGCACCTACTTTATTGGTTCAATCTTGATTTTAGCAGGCGCTCTCCTAATCAGTCCTTGGTCTGTTTATGATATTGCTGAATTCTTCAGTAGAGGATTTGCCAAATGGCGAGAAGGGCATGAGCGTCGAAAAGAGGAACGCTTTGTCAAACAAGAAGAAAAAGCTCGCCAAAAGGCTGAGGAAGAGACTAGATTAGAACAAGAAGAGACCGAAAAAGCCTTACTCGATTTGCCTCCTGTTGATATGGAAACGGGTGAAATTCTGACTGATGATGTTGTGCTTGACGTTCCACCTGTTCCAGAAGAAGACTGGGTGGAACCAGAAATCATCCTGCCTCAACCTGAACTTGAATTCCCTGAACAGGAAGATGGCTCTGATGATGAAGATGTTCAGGTCGATTTTTCAGCAAAGGAAGCCCTCGAATACAAACTTCCAAGCTTACAACTCTTTGCCCCTGATAAACCTAAAGACCAGTCTAAAGAAAAGAAAATCGTTCGTGAAAACATCAGAATCCTAGAAGAAACTTTTGCTAGTTTTGGTATTAAGGTAACGGTTGAACGGGCTGAAATTGGGCCGTCAGTGACCAAGTATGAAGTCAAGCCAGCAGTGGGTGTAAGGGTCAACCGCATTTCCAATCTAGCAGATGACCTCGCTCTAGCCTTGGCGGCCAAAGATGTCCGGATTGAAGCACCTATCCCAGGGAAATCCTTAGTCGGAATTGAAGTACCTAACTCTGAGATTGCCACTGTATCTTTCCGCGAACTATGGGAACAATCTCAAACGAAAGCAGAAAATCTCTTGGAAATTCCTCTAGGAAAGGCTGTCAATGGCACTGCAAGAGCTTTTGACCTTTCTAAAATGCCCCACTTGCTAGTCGCAGGTTCAACGGGTTCAGGGAAGTCGGTAGCAGTTAACGGTATTATCGCTAGCATTCTCATGAAGGCGAGACCAGACCAGGTCAAGTTTATGATGGTGGACCCTAAGATGGTTGAGTTGTCTGTTTACAATGATATTCCCCACCTCTTGATTCCAGTTGTGACCAATCCACGTAAGGCTAGCAAGGCTCTGCAAAAAGTTGTGGATGAAATGGAAAATCGTTATGAACTCTTTGCCAAGGTGGGAGTTCGGAATATTGCAGGTTTTAATGCCAAGGTAGAAGAGTTCAATGCCCAGTCTGAGTATAAGCAGGTTCCGCTACCGCTCATTGTCGTGATTGTGGATGAGTTGGCTGATCTCATGATGGTGGCTAGCAAGGAAGTGGAAGATGCCATCATTCGTCTTGGACAGAAGGCGCGTGCTGCCGGCATCCACATGATTCTTGCAACCCAGCGTCCATCCGTTGATGTCATCTCTGGTCTGATCAAGGCCAATGTCCCATCTCGAGTGGCTTTTGCGGTATCATCAGGTATAGACTCGCGCACCATCTTGGATGAAAATGGAGCTGAGAAACTGCTTGGACGTGGAGATATGCTCTTTAAACCAATCGATGAAAATCATCCAGTTCGTCTGCAAGGATCCTTTATCTCGGATGATGATGTTGAACGCATCGTAAACTTCATCAAGGCTCAGGCGGATGCAGACTACGATGAGAGTTTTGATCCAGGTGAGGTTTCTGAAAATGATGGAGAATTTTCAGATGGTGAATCTGGTGGTGATCCGCTCTTTGAAGAAGCCAAGTCTTTGGTAATCGAAACTCAGAAAGCCAGCGCATCTATGATTCAGCGTCGTTTGTCAGTTGGATTTAACCGTGCGACTCGCCTTATGGAAGAGCTTGAGATGGCAGGTGTCATTGGTCCAGCTGAGGGGACCAAGCCAAGAAAAGTATTGCAACAATAAAAAAATAGCTTCTTTCCAAGTTTGGAAGGAGGCTATTTTAGTGATTATTGATTAGTTTTATTTTCTGAAGTTGGAGTATTGGTCTGTTTTTCATTTTCAGTGGCAGATTTACTTGTAGCAGGTGTAGTAGAGTCCTGAGTTGCTGTTTTTTGCTCTTCTTTCTTCTCTTCCTTGACGCTAGATTTTGGTGTTTCCTCTTGTTGTGTTTTTTCTTGAGAAGTGTTGTTTTCTTTATTGGGACTAGTATTTTCCTGAGGGGATTCTTTTTGAATTTCTTTGACAATGGTTGTCGTCTGTGTTGTTGTGTTTTCTTTTTTAGTATTTTTATTATTATCCAAGGCATTCATGATAGTGATACTTGCGGTAATTAAGCCGAGGATACTAGCGATAGTAGCAACGGTTTTTTGAAAGACCGTAAAGCCTTTTTTGATGTGTTCTGTTTTTGGTTTTGAAGTTCTACGATAATTAGACATACATTCTCTCCTTTGATTAAAATTTATTATACCGCAATTCTTTAAAAAAATCTTAAAAAAAGAGGAATTGCCCTTTCTTGTCGCAAGCTCCGTTTCATGATACAATAGAAGGAGTGATTTTAGAAAGCGTGAGAAAATATGATTTACTTTGATAATTCGGCGACGACCAGGCCCTATCCTGAATCCCTTGAAACCTATATGCAGGTCGCTTCAAAAATTTTAGGAAATCCATCTAGTCTCCATCGTTTGGGAGACCAGGCAACACGAATTTTATCTGCTTCCCGTCAACAGATTGCAGATTTAATCGGTAAGAAAAGTGAGGAAATCTTCTTTACTTCTGGTGGAACAGAAGGTGATAACTGGGTTATCAAGGGTGTGGCCTTTGAAAAAGCTCAATTTGGCAAGCACATCATCGTATCAGCCATTGAACATCCAGCAGTCAAGGAATCAGCTCTTTGGTTGAAATCTCAAGGTTTTGAAGTGGATTTTGCTCCAGTTAATGAGAAAGGATTTGTGGATGTTGAGGCTCTAGGAGCTTTGATAAGACCTGATACGACCCTCATCTCTATCATGGCAGTAAACAATGAAATTGGCTCTGTTCAGCCCATTGAGGCTATTTCAAAACTATTGGCAGATAAGCCGACTATTTCCTTCCACGTTGATGCGGTTCAGGCACTTGCTAAGATTCCAACTGAAAAGTATCTGACAGAACGAGTGGATTTCGCGACTTTCTCTGGTCACAAGTTCCACGGAGTTCGTGGTGTTGGTTTTGTCTATATCAAGTCTGGTAAGAAAATTACGCCACTGTTGACTGGTGGTGGTCAGGAGCGTGATTACCGTTCGACAACTGAAAATGTGGCAGGGATTGCAGCGACAGCCAAGGCCCTCCGTTTGTCTATGGAGAAGCTAGATTTCTTTACAAGCAAGACTGGACAGATGAAGGCAGTGATTCGCCAAGCACTTCTGGACTATCCAGATATTTTTGTCTTTTCAGATGAGGAAGACTTTGCCCCTCATATCCTGACTTTTGGAATCAAGGGTGTTCGTGGTGAAGTCATCGTTCACGCCTTTGAAGACTATGATATTTTCATCTCAACGACCTCTGCTTGTTCGTCCAAGGCAGGGAAACCTGCAGGTACCTTGATTGCCATGGGAGTGGACAAGGATAAGGCCCAGTCAGCTGTGCGTCTTAGTCTAGACCTTGAAAATGATATGAGTCAGGTCGAGCAGTTTTTGACCAAGTTAAAATTGATTTACAATCAAACTAGAAAAGTAAGATAGGAGCATTCATGCAGTATTCAGAAATTATGATTCGCTACGGTGAGCTGTCAACCAAGGGTAAAAACCGTATGCGTTTCATCAATAAACTTCGCAATAATATTTCAGACGTTTTGTCTATCTATCCCCAAGTTAAGGTAACGGCAGATCGCGATCGTGCCCACGCTTACCTCAATGGAGCAGATTACACAGCAGTAGCAGAATCACTCAAACAAGTATTTGGGATTCAAAACTTTTCCCCTGTTTATAAGGTTGAAAAATCTGTAGAAGTTCTGAAGTCTTCTGTCCAAGAGATTATGCAGGACATCTACAAGGAAGGCATGACCTTTAAAATCTCTAGTAAACGTAGCGATCACAACTTTGAGTTGGATAGTCGTGAACTCAACCAAACCCTTGGAGGAGCTGTTTTCGAAGCTATTACAAATGTGCAAGCTCAAATGAAAAGTCCTGACATCAATCTTCAGGTGGAGATTAGAGAAGAGGCAGCCTACCTTTCTTATGAAACTATTCGTGGGGCTGGTGGTTTGCCAGTTGGAACTTCAGGTAAAGGGATGCTTATGTTGTCAGGAGGGATTGACTCACCTGTAGCAGGTTATCTTGCTCTTAAGCGTGGGGTGGATATTGAGGCTATTCACTTTGCCAGCCCACCTTATACTAGTCCTGGTGCCCTTAAAAAAGCCCAAGATTTGACCCGTAAATTAACCAAGTTTGGAGGAAATATCCAGTTTATCGAAGTTTCTTTTACAGAGATTCAAGAGGAAATCAAGGCTAAAGCGCCAGAAGCCTACCTCATGACCTTGACGCGTCGTTTTATGATGCGTATTACGGACCGTATTCGTGAGGTACGAAATGGTTTGGTTATCATCAATGGGGAAAGTCTTGGTCAAGTAGCAAGCCAAACCCTCGAAAGCATGCAGGCTATTAATGCTGTTACCAACACTCCTATCATCCGTCCAGTTGTGACAATGGATAAGTTGGAAATCATTGACATTGCTCAGGAAATTGACACCTTTGAAATTTCTATCCAGCCTTTTGAAGACTGTTGTACCATTTTTGCGCCAGATCGTCCAAAGACCAATCCTAAGATTAAGAATGCAGAGCAGTATGAAAAACGGATGGATGTTAAGGGCTTAGTTGAGCGAGCAGTGGCAGGGATTATGATTACTGAGATTACACCTCAAACTGAAAAAGATGAAGTAGATGACTTGATTGACAATCTCCTCTAATCAGAAAATCCAAAAGAATTTAGATAAATAAATGAAAAAGTTAGTTTTTAATCCAAAAATGGAAGCAAAACTAACTTTTTTTCTATTTTTATGGTATAATGAGATAAAATTTTGAATATAGAGAGTTTTCTGACAATGAATCAATCCTACTTTTATTTAAAAATGAAAGAACACAAACTCAAGGTTCCTTATACAGGTAAGGAACGCCGTGTACGTGTTCTTCTACCTAAAGATTATGAGAAAGACACGGACCGTTCCTATCCTGTGGTTTACTTTCATGATGGGCAAAATGTCTTTTATAGTAAAGAATCCTTTATTGGTCACTCATGGAAGATTATCCCAGCCATCAAACGAAATCCCGATATCAGTCGCATGATTGTCGTTGCCATTGACAATGATGGTATGGGGCGGATGAATGAGTATGCGGCATGGAAGTTCCAAGAATCTCCTATCCCAGGGCAGCAGTTTGGTGGTAAGGGTGTGGAGTATGCCGAGTTTGTTATGGAGGTGGTCAAGCCATTTATAGATGAGACCTACCGTACCAAAGCTGATCGCCAGCATACGGCTATGATTGGGTCTTCACTAGGAGGGAATATTACCCAGTTTATCGGTTTGGAATACCACGACCAAATTGGTTGCTTGGGCGTCTTTTCATCTGCCAACTGGCTCCACCAAGAAGCCTTTAACCGCTATATCGAGCGTCAGCAACTATCGCCTGACCAGCGCATCTTCATCTATGTGGGAACGGAAGAAGCGGATGATACAGACAAGACCTTGATGGCTGGCAATATCAAACAAGCCTATATTGATTCGTCTCTTCGGTATTACCATGATTTGATAGCAGGTGGAGTACACTTAGATAATCTTGTTTTGAAAGTTCAGTCTGGTGCCATCCATAGTGAAATCCCTTGGTCGGAGAATTTACCAGACTGTCTGAGATTTTTTGCAGAGAAATGGTAAGTTAGAAAAGGAGAAAGCCAATGCATATTGAACATCTTAGCCACTGGAGTGGCAATCTTAACCGTGAAATGTACCTTAATCGTTATGGACATGCTGGGATTCCAGTTGTGGTCTTTGCTTCATCAGGTGGTAGTCACAACGAATACTATGATTTTGGCATGATTGAGGCTTGTGCTTCCTTTATCGAGGAAGGCCGTGTTCAGTTCTTTACCCTATCCAGTGTAGATAGTGAGAGCTGGTTGGCCACTTGGAAAAATGGGCACGACCAAGCAGAGATGCATCGTGCCTACGAGCGCTATGTGATTGAGGAGGCCATTCCTTTTATCAAGCACAAGACAGGTTGGTTTGATGGAATGATGACGACAGGTTGCTCTATGGGAGCCTATCATGCAGTCAATTTCTTCCTTCAGCATCCAGATGTCTTTACCAAGGTGATAGCTCTTAGTGGTGTTTACGACGCACGTTTCTTTGTTGGTGATTACTACAATGACGATGCTATTTACCAAAACTCGCCAGTAGATTATATCTGGAACCAAAACGACGGCTGGTTTATTGACCGTTACCGTCAGGCAGAGATTGTGCTTTGTACGGGTCTCGGTGCCTGGGAACAAGATGGCTTGCCATCCTTCTACAAGCTTAAAGAAGCCTTTGATCAGAAACAAATTCCAGCCTGGTTTGCTGAATGGGGACACGATGTCGCCCACGACTGGGAATGGTGGCGCAAACAAATGCCTTATTTCCTTGGAAATCTCTATTTATAAAAGGAGTTATCTATGAATTACCTTGTTATTTCTCCCTACTATCCACAAAACTTTCAACAGTTTACAATTGAACTAGCTAATAAAGGCATAACCGTCTTGGGAATTGGTCAGGAACCATACGAGCAATTGGATGAGCCTTTACGCAATAGCCTAACCGAATATTTCCGTGTGGACAATCTTGAAAATATAGATGAAGTCAAACGAGCAGTTGCTTTTCTATTTTATAAACATGGTCCAATTGATCGCATCGAGTCTCATAATGAATACTGGCTTGAGTTAGATGCAAGTCTTCGTGAGCAATTCAATGTTTTTGGTGCCAAACCAGAGGATCTCAAAAAGACGAAATTTAAGTCTGAAATGAAGAAACTCTTCAAAAAAGCAGGCGTACCCGTGGTACCTGGAGCTGTTATCAAGACGGAAGCAGATGTGGATCAAGCTGTGAATGAAATCGGCCTTCCAATGATTGCCAAACCTGACAATGGAGTGGGAGCAGCCGCAACCTTTAAACTTGAGACAGAAGACGATATCAATCACTTCAAGTCTGAGTGGTGGGATCATTCAACTGTTTATTTCTTTGAGAAATTTGTCACTTCCAGCGAAATTTGCACCTTTGATGGTCTAGTGGATAAGGATGGAAAGATTGTCTTTTCAACAACCTTTGACTACGCCTATACACCGCTTGATCTCATGATTTACAAGATGGACAATTCTTATTACGTTCTCAAGGATATGGATCCTAAATTACGTAAATATGGTGAGGCAATTGTCAAGGAATTTGGCATGAAAGAACGGTTCTTCCATATTGAGTTCTTCCGTGAAGGGGATGATTACATCGCCATTGAGTACAATAACCGTCCTGCAGGTGGTTTTACAATTGATGTTTATAATTTTGCTCATTCCTTGGACCTCTATCGTGGCTATGCGGCTATTGTCGCGGGAGAAGAGTTACCAGTGTCAGAGTTTGAACCGCAGTATTGTTTGGCTACTTCTCGCCGTGCAAATGCCCACTATGTTTATTCAGAAGAGGATTTGCTTGCCAAATACAGTCAGCAGTTCAAGGTTAAAAAAATCATGCCAGCTGCCTTCGCAGAACTTCAAGGAGATTACCTTTATATGCTGACAACTCCGAGTCGACAAGAAATGGAGCAGATGATTAAGGACTTTGGTCAGCGTCAGGCTTAAGAGACTATCGGATTAAGGAAATTCACTCCCTTAATCCTTTTGTTTTGTCTGATAAAAAATAAGAGCATCCTAACAAGGTAGCTATCATAAAACTTGTTCGATAACTATTTGAAGCAGGATTAGGTGGTCAGAAATTGAATTTTAACATTTCAATTTAGTCATAGTATTGTGTTTTCGTATCCGTAAATCAGCTAAAAGGATCCATGACGACACCTATACGATATAGTTTTCAAGATACTAAACAAGTCTATTAAAATATTCAGGTGACGCATAGATATAGTTAATTGAAGCTTTGTTTGAAATCTGATAAAATAATGATATTACTAAGTTTTAAAAACTAAAGAAAAGGGAAGATATGATTACAGGCGAATTAAAAAATAAAATCGATCAGTTGTGGGAAATTCTTTGGACAGAAGGAAATGCAAATCCTTTAACAAATATTGAACAGTTGACTTATCTCTTATTTATGAAAGATTTGGATAGTGTCGAGCTTGGACGTGAAAGTGATGCTGAATTTTTAGGGATTCCTTATGAGGGAGTTTTTCCAAAAGATAAACCTGAATACCGTTGGTCAACTTTTAAAAATATAGGAGATGCTCAGGAAGTTTATCGTTTAATGACTCAGGAGATTTTTCCGTTTATTAAAAATCTCAAGGGGGATACAGATGATACAGCCTTTTCACGATATATGCGAGAAGCTATTTTTCAAATAAATAAACCTGCTACGCTTCAAAAGGCAATTTCTATCTTAGATGCATTTCCAACTAGGGGATTAGATGTAGATTTTGATAATGACAAACAAAGTATTACTGATATCGGGGATAACTATGAATATCTGTTATCAAAATTGTCGACCGCAGGTAAAAATGGACAGTTTCGTACACCTCGTCACATCATCGATATGATGGTTGAATTGATGCAACCGACCATCAAAGATATCATCTCAGATCCCGCTATGGGTTCTGCTGGCTTCTTAGTATCTGCTAGCCGTTACTTAAAGCGTAAGAAATATGAATGGGAAACCAATACAGATAATATCAATCATTTTCATAATCAGATGTTTCATGGAAATGATACGGATACGACTATGTTGAGACTTGGGGCGATGAACATGATGCTACATGGAGTAGAAAATCCACAAATCAGTTACCTGGACTCGCTGTCTCAAGATAATGAAGAAGCCGATAAATATACCTTGGTTTTAGCAAATCCTCCTTTTAAGGGCTCACTTGACTACAATTCAACCTCTAATGACCTTCTTGCAACCGTAAAAACCAAAAAAACAGAATTACTCTTTCTTTCTCTTTTCTTGCGAACTTTAAAACCAGGTGGACGAGCAGCAGTTATCGTACCTGATGGTGTTCTTTTTGGTTCGTCTAAAGCTCATAAAGGAATTCGTCAGGAAATTGTAGAGAACCATAAGCTTGATGCTGTAATCTCAATGCCTAGTGGTGTTTTCAAGCCTTATGCTGGAGTTTCAACTGCCATTCTCATCTTTACAAAAACTGGCAATGGTGGTACTGACAAGGTCTGGTTTTACGATATGAAAGCGGATGGTTTAAGTTTGGATGATAAGCGACAACCGATTAGCGACAATGATATTCCAGATATTATCGAACGCTTTCATCATCTTGAAAAAGAAGCAGAACGTCAGAGAACGGATCAATCTTTCTTTGTTACAGTTGATGAGATAAAGGAAAATGATTATGATTTGTCTATCAATAAATATAAAGAGATTGAGTATGAAAAAGTTGAGTATGAACCAACAGAGGTCATCTTAAAGAAAATCAATGATTTAGAAAAAGAAATTCAAGCTGGCTTGGCTGAATTAGAAAAATTACTCAAGTAGGGAGGTGGCTGTATGAAAAAAGTGAAGTTGGGGGAAATCTTATCTCTAAAAAAAGGAAAGAAAGCCACTGTACTTGCTGAACAAACAACTCTAAGCCAACGTTATATTCAAATAGATGATTTAAGAAATAATAATAATTTAAAATTCACTGAAAGTTTAAATATGACTGAAGCACTCCCAGATGATATTCTGATAGCATGGGATGGTGCTAATGCAGGAACAGTTGGTTATGGGTTATCGGGAGCTGTTGGTAGTACAATTACGGTCTTAAAAAAGAATGAGCGATACAAAGAAAAAATTATATCAGATTACTTGGGAGTCTTTTTGGAAAGTAAATCGCAGTATTTACGAGATCATTCAACAGGGGCAACAATTCCTCATTTAAACAAGAATATATTACTTGATTTACAATTAGAATTGCTAGGTATCGAGGAACAAGAGAACATTATCTGTATTCTTAATACGATTAAAAGGCTTATTACTAAAAGAAAATTGCAGTTAGATGAACTAAACTTGCTCGTCAAATCCCGAT
>NZ_VMLI01000033.1:0-5416 GCF_013276625.1 Streptococcus sp. 9903
ATTATTTAACAGCGTCTTTAAGAGCTTTACCAGCTTTGAATGCTGGAACTTTAGAAGCTGCAATTGTCATTTCTTTACCAGTTTGTGGGTTGCGACCTTTACGTTCTGCACGCTCACGAACTTCAAAGTTACCAAAACCGATCAATTGAACTTTTTCACCAGCTGCAAGATAGTCAGCTACCGCTGCAAATACAGCTTCAACTGCTGCTGCTGAGTCTTTCTTAGTCAATTCTGTAGCTTCTGCTACTTTAGCGATCAAATCTTGTTTGTTTGCCATGTTAACGATTCCTCCAAATAATTTCTAATTAACAAATATAATCATATCCTAAAATCCCTTTTAGGTCAAGTTAAAAACGCTATTTCTTCCCATTTTCTTTATTTTTTTAGGAGTGGTAACGTACCAAAATAGCCCAAGCATTCTCACCTGTGTGCGTTTGAATAATGGAACCCGTTTCCAAAACAGAAATTGGCTTTTCAACATAAGCTTGTAAGCTTTCTTTCATCTCTTTTGCCCAATCATCACTACCAGAATATGAAATTCCAATCTCTGCTACAGAACGTTCAGAAAGCGATGTTATCAACTCATCTAACCATTTTTTAAAAGTTTTAGCTCCACGACCTTTAACCATTGGCTGCAATTCATGGTCTTTCATTTGCATGACAACACGGATATTGAGAAGGGAGCTCAACAATCCAGTTACACGGCCAATTCGTCCACCTTTGACAAGATTTTCCAAAGTTGAAACGCCAATATAAAGTTCTGTGTTGTTTTTAACCTCTTCTACATGAGATAAAATTGTCTCCATATCTTTGCCTTCTTGTGCTAATTTAGCAGCTTCGACAACTTGGAATTTCAAGGCTTGGTCAGTGAAGGAACTATCAACAACAGTCACATCTGCAGTAGATAAACTAGCACCCTGGCGTGCTGCTTCTACAGTCCCTGAAAGAGCATGGGACATATGAATAGCAAGAATCTGGCTACCATCCTTGCATAGGTCTTCAAACACTTCAGCAAAGACACCTACAGGCGGTTGACTTGTTTTCGGAAGATTCTTAGCTTCTTGCATCAACTGAAGAAATTTACCTTCTTCTTTCAAATCAGCATCAGAATAAACAACATTATCAATCATTACAGATAATGGAACAATTGTAATATCTAATTGCTTTACTAGTTCTGGTTCAATAGTAACAGATGAATCGGTTACAATCTTAATTTTTGTCATAGTATCAATCTTTCTATTTTAGGATTCAGATTGGTTTTCTTACTTCTAATTATATCAAAAAAAGATTAAAAATCCTAATGGAGTCACTCAAATTTTCCTTAAAAATTTGATATAATCTACTTATAAGAAAAGAGGTGTCCTATGATTAAAAAAATTTACCCCATTTTAACCATTTTATTAGGAGCTGCTATTTATGCTTTTGGTCTAACTTATTTTGTAGTTCCTCATCATCTCTTTGAAGGAGGGGCGACAGGCATTACCCTTATCACCTTTTATCTTTTTAAAATCCCTGTTTCGCTCATGAACTTGCTGATTAACATTCCCCTTTTCATCCTAGCTTGGAAAATATTTGGAGCAAAATCCCTCTACTCTAGTTTACTAGGAACCTTAGCCTTATCCGCCTGGTTGGCCTTTTTTGAACGTATTCCCCTTCATATTGATCTTCAAGGTGATTTACTAATCACTGCCCTTATAGCGGGAATTCTATTGGGAATCGGTCTTGGAATTATCTTTAATGCTGGAGGTACAACTGGTGGTACTGATATTCTAGCTCGTATTCTCAATAAATACACCCATATATCCATGGGGAAACTGCTCTTTATCTTAGATTTTTGTATTCTCATGCTTATTCTCCTAATCTTCAAGGACTTGAGATTGGTTTCCTACACGCTCTTATTTGATTTTATCGTTTCTCGTGTCATTGATTTGATTGGCGAAGGTGGCTACGCAGGTAAAGGCTTTATGATTATCACAAAACGTCCTGACCAACTTGCTAAGGCGATCAATGATGACCTAGGAAGAGGTGTTACTTTCATCTCAGGTCAAGGCTACTATAGTCAAAAAGATTTGAAGATTATCTACTGTATTGTCGGTAGAAATGAGATTGTGAAAATGAAGGAAATGATTCATCGAATCGATCCTCAAGCCTTTATAACCATTACAGAAGCCCATGAAATCCTTGGAGAAGGATTTACCTTTGAAAAAGAATAAAAAGAGGTAATGTCGTGACCTCAAAAGTTAGACTTATTCATCTATCTTTTGGGTTACAAACAACCTCTTTTTTAATTACTCAAACTCTTATGACCAATTCCGAGCTACTTCTTCATCAGCCTTTAACTGATCTACTAATTGGTCAACTGAGTCAAATTTAGTCATATCTCGAATGCGATCAAGCCAATAAACCATGACGGTTTCCCCATAAATATCTTGATTAAAATCAAAAATATTGACTTCAAAACGTGCTTCTTCTCCATCAAAGGTCACATTTTTCCCGACACTAGCCATAGCACGATACTTCTGTCTTTGAATCTCAACATCAACGACATAAACGCCATCTGCTGGCATATAAGTACGGTCTAAAAGCACTAAATTAGCTGTTGGATAACCAATCGTACGACCACGAGCATTACCATGAACCACCATACCTCTGGATGGAAGCGGTGCCCCCAAAAGTTCTCCTGCTTCTTTCACATTTCCATCTAAAATAGCTTGACGGATACGAGTTGAACTAATCTTTCCTTTCTCATCTTCTACAGGTGGAACAATGATAACTTCTCCATCAAAGTAATCCTTTAAATCTTCTGCTGTTTTTTTGTCAGAACCAAATGTATAATCAAAACCTGCAACAATAATTTTGGCATTCATAGCCTTGATATAAGTTGCAAAAAATTCTTCTGCCGTGAGACTAGCGAATTGACTACTAAAATCAAGGAGATATAATTCCTCTACACCTTCACGCTTTAATTTTCTTTCACGTTCAGCAGGATTTAAAATATGTAAAAACAAATCTGGATGATAAGGCTCTAAAGCAATCTTTGGTGATTCATTAAAGGTCATAACCACGATAGGCAATAAATCCTTTCTCGCAGCCTTATTGGCAACACGAAATAATTCTTGATGCCCCTTATGTATGCCATCAAAATAGCCAAGAACAACGACTGAATCAGATGGTGTGCCAATATCTTTTTGGTTTTTTATAGGAATAGTAATAATCATAAACTAATTATATCATAGCGATAGCTATTTCTGGAACAGAAAATCTGAAATGTCGTTTTTTTAACCTGAAGTGTACCTGTTTTCAAAAAGCTCTTCACTCTATCGTTGCTTAACTATGAACTTTGCAATATTCTTCTCAAAAACTTGTAGGCCATCTTCAAAAGTTTGAAAGGAGTGATTAGACTTGTTCAGTAACCATAAAGTGTCATACTATGCTTATGTATGAAAAAGCAATGCAACTAACTCCTGAGAACTTTAAATTACTAATTGGTGCCGAAAAGGTAGAATTTAGAATCGAGGTACACCTATGGCTGTAAAATTTACAAAACAAGACAACTTGGGCAAGATGTTTGAAGAGTTTCCTAAACTCCCTGATTTGAAGCAAGTCACTTTCCCTGATGACAAAGAAAAAAGCCAAAGCAGTAAAGAAAAACTAGATGACTGCTTTCCAACAACTCTCATCTAGTATGCTTCAGACTGGCGCTATTTTTCTCTCCATCTGTTAGCTTGGATTCTCAGACAGTTTCAGCTAAAGAATATCTTTTCCCTCATCAGAAGGAACGAATCAAGCCATTCAGACAAGTGAAGGGACGACAAGCCAATATTTGAAACCAGATACCAGTTCTTATAGTCAATTGAAATAAAATCTGAAGAAATCGAGTAGGAAACTCAAATCAATTTTTAACAGTGTTCTATTCCAGATTCAATCCACTATACATATTAAAAAGTATGGGTATCAAAACAAAAAATAGGCTCTCCGAAAACTCGGAAAGCCTTATTTAATGCTATTTCTAGCTTCCTCGCCTTTACATTTCAAGGCTCAGGATAAAAAGGTTCACTGAACCTTTTTATTTAGCGATTGGGTAAACAGAAACTTGTTTTTTATCGCGTCCTTTACGTTCAAAGCGTACTACGCCCTCAACTTTAGCGAACAAAGTATCGTCTCCACCACGTCCAACGTTTACACCTGGGTAGATATGTGTACCACGTTGACGGTAAAGGATTGATCCACCTGTTACAGTTTGTCCGTCAGCTGCTTTAGCTCCAAGACGTTTTGCTTGTGAATCACGTCCGTTTGATGTAGAACCTCCACCTTTTTTGTGGGCGAAAAGTTGCAAGTTGTTAAGAGTCATTTTTAACATAATGTTTTCCTCCGTGTTAGTTTTCTGTGATAACTCTGGTTTGGACGAACTCAGAAGAGTTCTCCGATAAGTTTGCCATACCTAAGAAAAATGATTCAAAGAATAACTGGGTCATTTCTCTCTGGTGTGAAGGCAGGTCTTTTGGAATCTCAACCATCAGATAGCCACCTTCATCTTCGTTTAATTCTAGGATTGGTTCATAGCCTGCAAATTTCTCAATGGAATTGATAAAGTTAATGGCAAGCGTAGAAACCGATGCACACACGACATCTAAGCCGTATTCGCCACTCTCGGCGTGTCCAGTAATTTCCGCACTCCTCAGCTCGCCATCTTCGGCTCTCTCAAAGACTGCCTGTATCATGTGTTCTCCTTAAAATTAAGCGTTAATTGCGTTGATGACAACTTTTGTATATGGTTGACGGTGACCTTGTTTACGGTGGCTACCTTTTTTAGGTTTGTACTTGTAAGTAACAACTTTCTTTTGTTTTCCTTGTTTTTCAACAGTTCCAACTACAGTAGCTCCAGCAACAAGTGGAGTTCCGACAACAGTGTTTTCACCACCAACAAGAACAACTTCGTTAAAAGTAACTTCTTGACCAGCTTCAACGTTCAATTTTTCAACGTAAACTGCTTGACCAACTTCAACTTTAACTTGTTTTCCGCCAGTTTTGATAATTGCGTATGTGCTCATTATGCACCTCCTATGATTTTTATGGGTTTCCCCGATTTTTTGTGAAGACTCGCCTAGCATCGTGGGACGAACCACTTAAACTTGAATAATCAAGCAACGATGTTCGTGCGGTTGCACAGGAACGTGCATAGTCAACTCTCTAAGTATAGCATATCTCCTATTTTCTTACAAGTAATAACACCTAAAATGAAGCTTTTTCTTTTACTGCTAACTTCTCAAAGTAACTTCCACTTGCCTGACCAAAGTGGAAATTAGTCTAAAACGGATTTTTATGGTGGAATTAAGTGTGAGACGTTTGAATTAGAAATGAGGTCTACTATGACAAAACATAAACATCTTACCCTTTCAGACCGTAATGATATCCA
>NZ_VMLI01000034.1:1821-2396 GCF_013276625.1 Streptococcus sp. 9903
TCACACATAGAACGCTCTCCTACCATACCTATAAAGGTATCCACAGCTTCGGTAAATTGTTTTAGCCCCGGTACATTTTCGGCGCAGGGTCACTCGACTAGTGAGCTATTACGCACTCTTTGAATGAATAGCTGCTTCTAAGCTAACATCCTAGTTGTCTGTGCAACCCCACATCCTTTTCCACTTAACAATTATTTTGGGACCTTAGCTGGTGGTCTGGGCTGTTTCCCTTTCGACTACGGATCTTAGCACTCGCAGTCTGACTGCCGACCATAATTCTTTGGCATTCGGAGTTTATCTGAGATTGGTAATCCGGGATGGACCCCTCACCCAAACAGTGCTCTACCTCCAAGAATCTCTAATGTCGACGCTAGCCCTAAAGCTATTTCGGAGAGAACCAGCTATCTCCAAGTTCGTTTGGAATTTCTCCGCTACCCACAAGTCATCCAAGCACTTTTCAACGTGCCCTGGTTCGGTCCTCCAGTGCGTCTTACCGCACCTTCAACCTGCTCATGGGTAGGTCACATGGTTTCGGGTCTACGTCATGATACTAATTCGCCCTATTCAGACTCGGT